>CANIDW010000254.1 GCA_947466165.1 Comamonadaceae bacterium
AGCCGCCAGAGCTTATCGCTTGCAGAAAATCTGCAATCACCGCCTGGTGCGCGTGATGGTCAAAAGCCATGACATTGGCGCCGGTGCCGGTGGCCTGGTGCGTGCCCGCACTCAGGCGGCGTCCATCGACCAGTTCCGCCTGCATCTGGCCGGCTTCCAGTTTGGCGCTGCCGCGCGTGAAGTTCAGCGCGATGCGCTCAGGAAAGCCAGGGTAAGCGGCGGTGGTGGCATCCAGACTGCCGATGGCGCCGTTGGCAAAACTGAGAACGGCGGTCACGGTGTCCTCGCATTCCATGCGGTGCACGGTACTGGTGCGGGCCAGCGCGGTGACCTGCGTGGGCAGCCCGGTCAGGCTGAGCAGCAGGTCCAGGGTGTGGATGGCCTGCGTGATCAACACGCCGCCGCCGTCGCGTGCCAGCGTGCCGCGGCCCGGTTCGTCGTAATAACTTTGCGGGCGCCACCAGCGCATGCTGCAAGACGCGCCGGTCAATTCGCCCAGCTCGCCGCTGGCGATCAGGGCCGCCAGGGCGACTGATGCTTCACGCAGCCGGTGTTGCAGCATCACGGCCAGCTGCACCTGGTGCTGCTCGCACACGGCCACCAGTTCTTCGGCCTTGGCCAGGGAAATTTCAACCGGTTTTTCAAGCAGCACATGTTTGCCGGCAATGGCGGCGCGCTGCACCAGGTCCAGGTGGGTGTTGGGTGGCGTCAAGATGAGCACGGCTTGCAGCGAGGTGTCTTCCAGCAGGTCTTCGTAGCGGGCTGTGACTTGGGCGCCTGCCGGCAAGGCGGAGGGCGTCAGGCGTTCAGGTTGGCGTACATGCAGCCAAGCCACATCGACCTGGTCGGCAAGCTCTTGCAGACTTTTGAAGTGCGGCGCAGACCCCAGCCCGGCACCGACCACGCCGATGCGCAGGCGGGTGCTCAAGGGCGCACCATGCAGGGCAGCTTGCTGTTGAATGTCCAGTTGGGCATCAGGTATTGCATGGCGATGGCGTCGTCGCGTGCGCCCAGACCGTGCTTCAAATAAAGCTGGTGGGCTTTGTCGACTTCGACCATGTCCAACTCAATGCCCAGGCCGGGTTTTTTCGGTACTTCGATGGCACCGTTTTTGATTTGCAGTGGCTCCTTGGTCAGGCGCTGGCCGTCCTGCCAGATCCAGTGCGTGTCCATGGCGGTCACCTGCCCGGGCGCTGCCGCGCCCACGTGCGTGAACATGGCCAGCGACACGTCAAAGTGGTTGTTGGAATGCGAGCCCCAGGTCAGGCCCCAGGTCTGACACATCTGCGCCACCCGGACCGAGCCCTGCATGGTCCAAAAATGCGGGTCGGCCAGCGGAATGTCGACCGACTGCAAATGAATGGTGTGCGCCATCTCGCGCCAGTCGGTGGCGATCATGTTGGTGGCGGTGCGCAGGCCGGTGGCGCGGCGGAACTCGGCCATCACTTCGCGGCCCGAGAAGACGCCTTCGGCGCCGCAGGGGTCTTCGGCATAGGCGAGTTCTTTGTGGCGGTCGCGGCACAGGCGGATGGCGTCTTTGAGCAGCCAGCCGCCGTTCGGGTCCAGCGTGATGCCGGCGTCGGGAAAGCGCTCTGACAGCGCCACGATGGCTTCGATTTCTTCTTCGCCGCGCAGCACGCCGCCTTTGAGTTTGAAGTCCTTGAAGCCGTAGCGTGCGTGTGCGGCTTCAGCCAGTCGCACAATGGCTTGCGGGTCCATCGCCACTTCATGGCGCAAGCGCTGCCAGTTGTCGCCGCCGGGCTCGCTGCGGTAGGGCAGGTCGGTCTTTTGGCGGTCGCCCACATAAAACAAATAGCCCAGCATGGCCACCGAGTCGCGTTGCTGGCCTTCACCCAGCAGCGCCGCCACCGGCACGCCCAGAAACTGGCCGAGCAAGTCCAGCAGGGCGCTTTCAACCGCCGTGACCGCGTGGATGGCCACGCGCAGGTCAAAAGTCTGGTTGCCGCGGCCGCCGCTGTCGCGCTCGGCAAATGCGGTGCGCAGGCTGTTGAGAATGTGGTTCCAGTTGCCCAGCGACTGGCCTTCAATGAGCGGGCGGGCGTCTTCCAGGGTGTTGCGGATTTTTTCGCCACCCGGCACTTCACCGACGCCGGTGCGGCCCGAACTGTCGGTCAGGACCAGCAGGTTGCGGGTGAAAAAAGGGCCGTGCGCACCGCTCAGGTTGAGCAGCATGCCGTCATGGCCGGCGACTGGGATGACTTGCACACGGGTGATGCGGGGCGTGGCGGCGGCGGAGGGTTTGAGATCGGTCATGGCGGTGTATTTTGATCAGTTGTCTGATGACTTACGTAGGTTTTTGGGTTTGTCGCAGGCGTTCGCGGCTGTTGGACAAATGGGTTCGCATGGCTGCGCGGGCGGCTTCGGCGTCTTGCTGGCGGATGGCGCTAAAGATGCTCTCGTGCTCGCCATGCACGCGTTGCAGGTAGCTCAGCCGGCCCTCGGGGGCGCTTTGCGGGGTGTCGAGCCGGGTGCGCGGAATGATCATGGTGCCCAGGTAATCCATCAGGTCGGCAAAGTGCCGGTTGCCGGTTGCGCGCGCCACTTCCATGTGAAACTGAAAGTCAGGTGGCACGCCGTCGGAGTCGGTGCCGATCGCGTCATGAAAAGCTTGCAGGGCGCGGGCCATGGCTTGCAGGTTGTCGTCGGTGCGCCTTTGGGCGGCCAGGCCGGCGGCTTCTGTTTCCAGGCTGATGCGCAGCTCCAGCACCGAGATCACGTCGGCCAGCGTGGCAAAGTCACCGGCCGCGATTTTGAAGTTGGTTTTGTCTGCCGGCGGCAGCACAAAGGTGCCTATGCCGTGCCGGGTCTCGACCAGCCCCGCTGCCTGCAGCTTGGACAGTGCTTCTCGCACCACTGTGCGGCTGACATCAAAGCGGGCCATGATTTCAGCCTCTGTGGGCAGTTTTTCACCGGGCTTTAATTGCCCGTCACGGATGCCGGACATCAGCCCTTCGACGATTTCATCGACCAGACCCCGCGGCCGGCGCGGCCTGTCCATGGCAAGAGCCGCAGCGCTAGGCTCTGTCTCGCTGCTAGGTGTTTTCACTAAACTCATGGGAAACGCCGTTGACAGGGCAGGGCTGGAACAGGAGAATTCATAGTCATCAGACAACCTACAACTTTGAGCAGTGCTTTGACTTTAGCAAACTTCCAACAAATGTCCAGTGCGGATAACGCCAAGCCCGGCACTGGCCAAGTCACTTTTCTATGACCATTCAATCCCACAACAAACTCCTGCTGACCGGCGCTGCCGGCGGCCTGGGCAAAGCCTTGCGCGAACGTCTCAAAGCCAATTGCAAGGTGCTCAGACTGTCCGACATTCAAGACTTTGGCCAAGCCGGTGCGGCCGAGGAAATCATGCTGGCCGACCTGGCCGATGCCGCAGCGGTCGATGCCATGGTGCGCGGCGTGGACGCCATTGTTCACCTGGGCGGCGTCTCGGTTGAAGGGCCGTTTCATCCCATCCTGCAGGCCAATATTCTGGGCCTGTACAACCTCTACGAGGCCGCCCGCAAGCACGGCGTCAAGCGTGTGGTGTTTGCCAGCTCCAACCATGTCACCGGCTTTTACCGCCAGGGCGAAACCATCAATGCCAGCCATCCGCCGCGGCCCGACGGTTTTTATGGCCTGAGCAAAGCCTTTGGCGAAGACCTCTCGCGCTTTTACTTTGACCGGTATGGCATTGAGACCGCTTGCGTGCGCATCGGCTCTTCGTTTCCCGAACCGCGCGACCGCCGCATGCTGGCCACCTGGCTGAGTTATGACGACCTGCACCGCCTGATCACCGCCTGCTTGACCACGCCCGTGCTCTC
>CANIDW010000255.1 GCA_947466165.1 Comamonadaceae bacterium
AAGACCAGCAGCGCAAGTGCGCGCGAGATGTCAGCGCGGCGCGTGGTCCAGGGTCCAGACGCCATGCGGGCTCTTTCCAACTTTGATCTGTCGCACCATCTTGCCGCTGGCCAGGTCCAGCACACTGAGCTTGCCGGCCCAGCGGGAAGACACAAAAAGCTGCTTGCCGTCGCGCGAGACATCCATGCAGTCCGGCCCGCCGGGCACGTCAAAGTGCCCCACCACGTCCAGCGACTGCAAGTCAATTTTGCTGATGGTGTTGGCCACGCGGTTACTCACCAGCGCATGCCGCCCGTCACCCAGGGCCCTGAAAGCGTGTGCGCCCTTGCCGGTCCTGATGACTTTGCTGCGCACCGGTGCCGGGCCGGAAACGTCATACACCTCGACCGCGTCGCTGCCGGTCAGCGCCACCAGAATGCGTTTGTCGTCGGCAGTGCCGTACAGGTCGGCCGGCATAGGCCCGGTCTTGATGCGCCATTTGATGAGCTGCGTCTTCAAGTCCAGCGCAATCAGCTCGTCGCTGTCTTGCATGGTCGAGTAAACGGTGCTGCTCTTGCTGTCTATCCAGAGGTGGCTGGGGGTCTTGCCGGTGGCAATGCGCTTGGCCAGCGTCATATTGCTGCCGTCCCAGCTGAAGATATCGATGTGGTTGAGGCGGTTTGCCGCTGTGACGAACCATTTCATGTCGGGGGAAAAGCGCAAATGGTAGGGGTCGAGCACATTGCGCACGGTACGCTGGACTGCGGCAGTGCGCGGATCAATGAAGGTCAGCGAGTCCGACAGCGCGTTGGCAACGATCACGGACTTCTCGTCAGGGGTGAGGTACAGGTGATGCGGCTGCTTGCCGGTGGCAATGCGGCGGGTTTCTTTCCAGGAGGTGACGTCAATCACGCTGACGCTGTCGTCCAGCGAATTGAGCACGAACAAAGGCGCCGGCGCAGCGCGCGGCTCAGCTGAGTTACTCCCCGTGGCCGCTGTAGCGGCCGCAGAAACAAGGATAAGCGCACAGGAAAGAAAGCGGAATGCAGAAATCACAAAAAACACCTTCTCTATTCAGTTGCTCAGTGTAGCGGTCGGCGCCGCAATGCTGTTGAGGTCTTGCGCAGTCAGCCAGCGCCATTGGCCTGGGGCCAGTTCAGGCGGCAGCAGCAAACTGCCGATGCGCGAGCGGTGCAAGCCCTCGACCCGGTTGCCCACGGCCGCGATCATGCGCTTGACCTGGTGGTACTTGCCTTCGGTGAGCACCAAGCTGAGCGTCAGCTCGCCGGTCTGCACGCAGTCGGCAGCTCGCACCGGCTTGGGGTCGTCATCCAGCACCACGCCGGCCAGCAGTTTTTGCACCTGCGCGGCATCCACCGGGTGCTTGGCCGTGACCTCATAGACTTTGGGCACATGGTGCCTGGGCGAGCTCATGCGGTGAATGAACTTGCCGTCGTCAGACAGCAGCAGCAAACCGGTGGTGTCCTGGTCCAGGCGCCCGACGGCCTGCACACCGGCTGCCGCTCCGCCACCACGCTGGCGAACAGGCGCGGGTAACAAGGTGTAAATGCTGGGATAGGTGCTGGGCTTTTGCGAGCACTCATAGCCGGCCGGTTTGTGCAGCATCAAATAAGCTTTGGCGTGGTACAGCCAGGGCTCGCCCTGCACCTGGAAAGCCAGCCCCTCGGCCTCGAACACGGCGGCAGCGTCCTGGCAAACGCTGCCAGCCACCGCCACAAAGCCCTGCTGCACCAAACCGGCGCAGACCCGGCGGGTGCCAAAACCCTGAGAAAACAAAATGTCCTGAAGTTGCATGCTTGCCATGGGCCTATTGTCGCCGGCCATGCAAACGGGCTCAAAGAGCACCGATATGGCAGGTGTTAGGGGCTAAAAGGACGTCATGAACAAACAATTTTTCACATTAAGAAAAATGAACCATTAAAAAAAATATAAAAATTTAAATCGGTATATATTGAAATATCAATTCTTATTTTGGCTTTCCAGCCAAAGGTTCCCGCTGAGACCTAGGCACGATGGGTCTAAGAGCTTGCACACCAACTACAAAAAGGGGACCGTCATGATTGTGAGATCCATTGAATCTAAGAACTATCTGAATTTTCTTAACCGCATTAAGGAAGTTCATTTGTCACCCCTGTTTTGCGACCTCAGCTCGGCCGAAGAAAAGCTGTTGAACATGTTGGCGCCTTCGTGGACCTCAGGCACCAAAATCACTGTTCTCAAAGCCATGGGGCTAGACCCTGATATTTCGCACAGCACCTCGCACCGCCTGCTTAAAAGCCTGCGACTCAAAGGCTACATCTCACTGTTGAGTGAAGAGCGCGATACCCGCGTCAAGTACGTGGAGCCTAGCGAAAAGACCGAGCAATTTTTCACCCAACTCGGGCAATGCCTGCGCCGGGCACTCAAACCTCAAGCCGAAGTTGCCCTGACAAGCTGAGCGGCCTAGGCCATGCTCCGGTGCCTAGCTGGTCAGTCGATCAGTGCCACCGACTTGACCTGCGCCCAGACCGCCTGCCCGGGCTGCAGGGCCAGTGCCTGAGCGGCCCGCTGCGTGATGCGCGCCAACAGCAGTGAGGGGCCGCAGCGCAAACGAACAAGCACCTGAGAAGGGTGTGTGTCGGCGCTCAAGCTGTCGATCACACAAGCCAGCAGGTTTTGAATGCTGGTGTGCCGCGGCTCTTGCGTGGCCACGCTGACATCACGCGCCAGAATACGGATGCGCACCTTACGCCCGACGCTCAGGCCGGCGTCGCGCAGCCACACGCTACCACCCGGAAAGGCCACGCGGCTCAAGTGCCAACGGGCGTCGTTTTCTGCCACATGGCCTTCGAGTAAAGCGCCCGCATCGTCGCCCAAAGACAGTGCCGGCGTCACAGCTGACAAAACCTCTGCCACCGGGCCGGCAGTTTTCACCCTGCCGCGCTCCAGCACCACCAGGTGGTCGGCCAGCCGGGTCACTTCCTGGACCGAGTGGGTAACGTAGATCATGGGCATGCGCAACTCGTCCCGCAGGCGCTCTATCCAGGGCATGATGTCGAGCCGTCGCGCCAGGTCAAGTGAAGCCAGCGGCTCGTCCAGCAGCAACACCCGCGGCTGTGCGGCCAGCGCGCGGGCAATCGCCACACGCTGACGCTCGCCACCCGACAAGGCCGGCGGCCGGCGGCTCAGCAACTCGCCAATGCCCAGCAGATCAATCGCTTCTTGCAGGGCCCGCGCCGAAGCCGGCCCGTTGCTGCGTCGCAGGCCATAGGCCAAGTTCGCCTGCACGTTCATGTGCTCAAACAAACTGGACTCCTGGAACACATAACCCAGCGAGCGTTGCCAGGTGGGCACAAACACGCCGGCTGCATCGTCTTGCCAGGTTTGCCCGTCAATGCGCACCAGGGCATTTTGCGCACGTTCCAGCCCGGCCACGCAGCGCAACACGCTGGTCTTGCCCGAGCCCGAAGGCCCGAAAAGCACCGTGATGCCTTGGGCTGGCAGGTGCAAATCGACATCCAGGTCAAAGCCGGCACGCGGCAGTCTCAGGCGAATCTGCTGCCCGGTCATGGCAAGAGCTGCACATGGCGGCGTTTGAGCAAAGCCAGCCCGAGTAAAACAACGAAGGAAAAAACCACCATCAGAGCCGCCAGCCCATGGGCTTGCGCGTACTCCATGGCTTCCACGTGCCCGTAGATCTGGGTGGAAACCACGCGCGTTTTACCCTCAATGTTGCCGCCCAGCATCAGCACCAAACCAAACTCGCCCACCGTGTGCGCAAAAGTCAAAATGCCCGCTGTGGCCAGCCCGCCGCCGGCCATGGGCAGGGCGACGGT
>CANIDW010000256.1 GCA_947466165.1 Comamonadaceae bacterium
GTTGGCCATGGCCTTGAAGAGCGGCTTGCCGATCTTCATGGCTTGCTGGTGGTAAGGCAGCTTCACGCCGAAGGTGCCGGCATGGCCCGAGCAACGCTCGTGCGTGTGCACGCTGGTGCCGGGCACCATCTTGAGCATTTCTTCGGTTTTCTTGCCGATGTTCTGCACCCGGCCATGACAAGGAATCTGGTAGCTGATCTTGCCCAGCGGCACCGGAAATTCCATCTTCAAAAAGCCGTCGCGCTTGCGGGCCATGAGGTACTCAAACGGGTCCCACATGTGCGCTTTGACCAGCTGCACATCAGCGTCGTCGGGGTACATGAGCGGGATTTCCTGCTTGAACATCAGGGTGCAGCTGGGCACGGCGCTGAGAATGGCATAGCCTTCTTTGGCATAGCGGGCCAGCACCGGAATATTGGCCTCTTTGCTTTTGTTGACAGACTCCAGGTCACCCAGCTCGAGCTTGGGCATGCCGCAGCACTGCTCTTTGTCGACCAGCAGGTATGGCACTTCGTTGTGGTCCAGCACCTTGAGCAGGTCATGGCCGATGCCGGGCTCGTTGTAATTGACGTAGCAGGTGGAGTAGATCACCACCTTGCCGGGCGTCTTGGCGCCGTCGCGCACCGGGTGCGGCGGCGACTCGGGCGCGCCGGAGCGGAACTTCTGGGTCGCCAATTCAGGCAGCCAGGCGTCTTTGTCCACGCCCAGTACTTTTTCCATCAGGGCGCGGGCGGGCTTGGTTTTGTTGACGGCGTTGACCGTCTGCACCACGATGGGAATGCCGGCGAACTTGCCGTGCGTGTCGGTCGAGGCGAGGAATTTTTCAGCCGCGCCGACTTCACCTTTTTTGAACTTGATGGCCTTGGCCTGCAGCATGGTGTGCGGAAAGTCGAGGTTGAACTCGTGCGGCGGCACATACGGGCACTTGGTGAGGTAGCACAGGTCGCACATGAAGCACTGGTCCACCACTTTCCAGTAATCTTTTTTGTCCACACCATCGACTTCACCGGTCTTACTTTCGTCGACCAGGTCAAACAGCGTGGGGAAAGAGCCGCACAGGCTCACGCAGCGACGGCAGCCGTGGCAAATGTCAAAAATGCGCTCCATTTCATGGAGCACTTTGTCTTCGTTGTAGTAGTCCGGGTTTTTCCAGTCGATCGCGTGGCGCGTCGGCGCTTGCAGGTTGCCTTCTGTGGCCATGGTCTTGCCTCTTAAAGTGATTTGTGAAAGGGTTTTGAGCTTGATAAAGCCCTTTCACAAACCCCTGCGCCCTTTTTCAAGGGCGCAGAAGAAAGCGAGTCGCCGCCTTGTGGGCAGGCGTTTGCTCAGGGGGAAATCAATCCACCAGTTCGGCCAAAGCCTTGGCGTAACGGTTGGCGTGTGAACGCTCAGCCTTGGCCAGGGTTTCAAACCAGTCAGCCACTTCGTCATGACCTTCGTCACGAGCGGTCTTGGCCATGCCGGGGTACATGTCGGTGTACTCGTGGGTCTCGCCTGCAACAGCAGATGCGAGGTTTTGACGGGTCGCGCCGAAAGGCATGCCGGTGGCTGGGTCGCCGCACTGCTCGAGCCACTCGAGGTGACCGTGCGCGTGACCGGTTTCGCCTTCAGCGGTAGAGCGGAACAGCGCTGCCACGTCTGGTTGACCTTCGACGTCAGCTTTGTTTGCGAAATACAAATAACGGCGGTTGGCCTGAGATTCGCCGGCAAATGCGGCTTTCAGGTTTTCTTCCGTTTTGGAGCCTTTGAGAGCAGCCATGGAAATCTCCTTGGGGTTGATGAAAAGTCGTTTGTTGGCCTTGGAATAACTCCAAAGACCCCCTAACGATAACCCCGGGCAGACCCGCCGTCTAATTGGACGATTCAATACACCTCTTCGTGAAAAGCTATTGCCCCGCCCCCGTTGATAACGATTCCCAATTGGCCGGCTGTGCGCTCACTGCGGCTGAAAGCCGCTGTCCTTGATGATGCGCGTCCAGGTCTGGGCATAGGCTTTTTCGCGCTGCCCCAGCTGGGCGGGCGTCATGTGACCGACCGTTAAGCCCATCTGGCTGAGCTGGTTGCGCACATCGGGCATGGCCAGCACCTTGGCCATGGCGGCAGAAAACCCGTCTATGAAAGGCTTGGGCGTGCCGGCCGGGGCAAAGATGCCGTAATAAGGCATGTCTTCCAGGCCGGGCACACCCAGCTCTGTCATGGTGGGCACGTCGGGCAAGGCGGCCTGCCGGCTGGCGCCCAGCACGGCCACCACGCGCACCTTGCCGGCCTTGTGGTTTTCAATGAAGTCAGGCACCGAAGCGACACCGGCGGCGATCTGGTTGCCCAGCATGTCGGCCATCATGGGTGCGCTGCCGCGGTAGGGTGCGGCCAGCAGGTCGAGCTTGAATTTTTCACCGATCACCTTGACCAGAAACTCCGGTGTGGAGGCGGGGGCCGGAATGCCGACCGCGCCCTTGCTGCCCGTGGACTTGACCCAGTTGACGTACTCGGCCACGCTCTTGGCCGGTGTGCCGCCTGAGACGGCAAAAGCGTTGACGAAGGTGGCAAAGCCGGCCACCGGCACAAAATCCTGCGCCGGGGCATAGCCCGGGTTCTTCACCACCATGGGCAAAATGGTGATGGTGTGGTCATGCGACAAAAACAGCGTGCTGCCGTCCGCAGCGGCCGCCTTGAGGGCCTGCGCAGCAATCTGGCCGCCGGCACCAGGCTTGTTCTCGACCACCACGGGCACGCCCAACTCGTCCTTGAGCTTGTCGGCCAAAATGCGGGCCGCCGCATCGGTACCGCCGCCAGGCGGAAAGCCCACCAGAATCTTGATCGGCTTGGCGCTTTGCGCCATGGCCAGGCCCAGGCCGCAAGACACGGCCAGCGCCAGACTCAGGCGAATGGCTTTAGACAAGGTGTTGCGTTTAGAAGTCATCATGCGAAAAGCTCCTGAAGTGAGTTCATGGTTGCGGGCTTCAGCGCTGAAAACCGCTTAAGGCAGATTCTGCGCTCATTCATGCCGGTGCCAGCACAGGCCTGTGGACTGGCGCTTAGTTAAAATCAGGCTTTTACGACCTTTCATCGAAACGGCCTGCCTGCCAGCGCCGTTTTTCATTTCAAAGTCCCCATGAGCCAAGCCCCCGCCCAGCCAGTTGCCGAGAACGCCGCCCCGCCCGTCGAGCAACCCGGTCTGCAATCCCTGTCCAAATCGTTCGAGCCCGCCGCACTGGAAGCGCACTGGGGCCCGGCCTGGGAGCAAAGCGGCATGTACGAGCCAACGCTGGACGCCAGCAAAGCCTCTTTCGCCATTCAGCTGCCGCCGCCCAACGTCACGGGCACGCTGCACATGGGCCATGCGTTCAACCAGACCATCATGGACTCGCTCACGCGCTACCACCGCATGCTGGGCGAGAACACGCTGTGGGTGCCCGGCACTGACCACGCCGGCATCGCCACGCAAATCGTGGTCGAGCGCAAGCTCGCCGGTGAAGGCAAAACCCGCCACGACCTGGGCCGCGCCGCCTTCATTGACAAGGTGTGGGAATGGAAGGAAGAGTCCGGCACCACCATCACGCAGCAGATGCGACGCATGGGCGACTCGGTGTCGTGGAAGCACGAGTACTTCACCATGGACCCGAAAATGTCCAAGGTGGTCACCGCCACCTTTATGCAGTTGTATGAGCAAGGTCTGATTTACCGCGGCAAGCGGCTCGTCAACTGGGACCCGGTCTTGCAAAGCGCGGTGAGTGACCTGGAGGTGGAGAGCACCGAGTCCGAAGGCAAGATGCATTACATCTTGTACCCCTTCTCCGATA
>CANIDW010000257.1 GCA_947466165.1 Comamonadaceae bacterium
AGCACCTTGTTGACCTACAACGCAGCGCAATGGGGTCAACGCAACCGCGAACTGCGCAGCGTGCGCGCTTTCAAACAAGGCATGGCGCCCATCGTCGTTGGCCTGATCATGTCCACCAGCCTGATTCTGGCAACCGCCAGCGGTCACTCGCTGGAACACTGGCCGCTGTGGTTGATGGCCGCCGTCACCGCTTTGATTTGCTGGCGCACCAAGCTGCACATCTTGTGGCTACTGACAACCGGCGCTTTGATAGGCTGGTTCGGCTGGGTCTGATGTGCTCAGCTTGTTTTAGCGGCGCTGGCGCAAAGCTTCGTACAGGCAGACGCCGCTGGCCACGGACACGTTCAGGCTTTCCACCGCGCCGTGCATGGGGATGCTGACGAGTTCGTCGCAGGTTTTACGTGTGAGCTGGCGCATGCCCTCGCCCTCGGCACCCAGCACCAAAGCCACCGGGCCCTTGAGGTCGACGTCATAAATGGTTTTGGGGGCGTCGTCACTGGTGCCGATGCACCAGATGTTGCGCTCCTTGAGCTCGCCCAGTGTGCGTGCCAGGTTGGTCACCATGAAGTAAGGCATGGTTTCTGCCGCCCCGCTGGCCACCTTGGCCACGGTGGCATTGATGCCGGCGGCATGGTCTTTGGGGGCGATCACGGCGTGAGCACCGGCACCATCGGCAACGCGCAGGCAGGCGCCCAGGTTGTGCGGATCGGTCACGCCATCCAGCACCAACAGCAGGGGTGCGGCCACGCCGCTGGCCTCCAACTGCTCCAGCAATTCATCGAGCGAGGTGACCTGGGCGACGGCGTTGACGCGCGCCACCACGCCCTGGTGGCCGTGGCTGCCGGCCATTTTGGCCAGGCGCAAACCGTCAGACTCAATCAGCCTGACGCCAGCCTCGCGGGCGCGGTCGGTGAACTGGCGCATGCGGGCGTCACGGCGCGCCACATCGAAAAAGATTTCGAGTACCGATTGCGGCGCCGTTTTGATGCGCACGCCCACGGCATGAAAGCCGAACAGAACTTTGGGTGTTGAAGACATGGGCAATTATCGCCGGCCGGGGCGGGCGCTTCAGGCTGGCACCACCTGGCCGGCTTCGATGGTGATCTTGCGCTGGCAGCGCTCTGCGATGGCCTGGTCGTGCGTGACCAGAACCAGCGTGGTACCCAGTTCTTTGTTCAATTCGAACATCAGCTGCATGACGTTCTCGCCGGTGGCAAAGTCCAGACTGCCGGTGGGCTCGTCTGCGAGCAAAACTGCAGGTTTGACCACAAAGGCACGGGCCAGCGCCACGCGCTGCTGCTCGCCACCGGACAGCACACGCGGGTAGTGGCTAAGGCGCTGGCCTAAGCCAACGCGTCCCAACATCTCCGTGGCCAGCGCGCGCGCGCCGCGCACACCCGACAATTCAAGCGGCAGCATGACGTTTTCAAGGGCACTCAAATTGGCCATGAGCTGAAAACTCTGAAACACAAAACCAAGCTTTTGCGCCCGCAAGGCTGCGCGGTCGTCCTCGCTGAGCGAAAAAATATCCTGACCCACCAGGCGCACAGTGCCTTCGCTCGGCGTGTCCAGGCCGGCAATGATGGACAACAAGGTGCTTTTGCCTGAGCCGGAAGCTCCGACGATGGCTGCAGTTTCGCGTGCCGCCAGGGTGAAATGGATATCGCGCAAAATACGCAAGGTGCCGCTGGAATCGGTGACGCTCTTGAAAACATGCTCGACGGAAATAATTGGCACTGCATCAGTGTCGGAACGCGCAACGGAACTCATTTCGGACATGACAGCCTTTTTGGTAAAAACACGCACTATTTGCCTTGGCACATGGGACTGTAACAAGCAGCACCCCGGTTGCCGGCTGGCAGTCAAAAAGCCCCAAGCCGGCGCTGGCTCACTGACCGGGCGCATCTTGCAGGCGCTGCGCACAGTAGCCCTGCTTTGTCTGCTGAGCGCCGTGCCCTGGGCGGCGCTGGCCCAAACATCGTCAGCGGCGGCAGCTGCGACACCGCTCAAGCTGCTGGTGCTGGGCGATTCTTTGAGTGCGGAGTACGGACTGGCCCGCGGCACCGGATGGGTCGCCTTGCTGCAAAAACGCCTGCTCAGCGAGAAATCTGCCGTCACAGTGGTTAATGCCAGCATCAGTGGCGATACCACCTCTGGCGGGCGCTCCCGGCTGCCAGGTCTGCTCAAGCAGCATCAGCCTCAGGTTGTCATCATCGAGCTCGGCGGCAATGACGCGCTGCGCGGCCTGCCGATGAACATGACCGAAGAAAACATGATGGCCATGACGCAGGCCGCCCAAAAAGCAGGCGCCCGCGTGCTGCTGCTGGGCATGCAGGTTCCCCCCAATTACGGCAATGCCTACAGGGCAGCGTTTGAGGCCATGTACGTGAAGGTTGCCAAGGCCACGCAATCGCCGCTGGTACCGTTTTTCCTCAAGGGCGTCGCCGACATTGACAAGCCTTTGCAATTTTTTCAAAGCGACCGGATTCACCCCAATGAATCAGCTCACCCCATCATGCTGGCCAATGTTTGGCAAGAACTCAGAAAGCTTTTGAAGTGAGCGTGCAACTGATCTCCGCCGAACAGGCACTGACCGGGCTGACGGAGTTTTCCTGTGTCATCGACGCCCGCAGCGAGAGCGAGTACGCTGAAGACCATCTACCGGGCGCCGTCAACTGGCCCAGCCTGCGCGACGCCGAGCGCCATCAGGTCGGCACACAGTACAAGCAGGTCAACGCCTTCGAAGCTAAAAAGCAAGGCGCGGCCATGGTTGCACGCAATGTGGCGGGGCATATTGAGCGCGAGGTGCTCGACAAACCCAAAGACTGGAAACCGCTGGTCTACTGCTGGCGCGGCGGCAAGCGCAGCGGCTCGCTGGCGCTCATCCTCGACCAGATCGGTTTCAAGGTGAGCTTGATCGAGGGCGGCTACAAGGCCTTTCGCGCCGCCATGGTCGCCGACCTGCCGCAGTTGTCAGAGCGATTGCACTTTGAAGTGGTGTGCGGCACCACCGGCTCGGGCAAAACGCGTTTTTTACAGGCCCTGGCAGCGCAGGGCGCGCAAGTGCTGGACCTCGAAGCCCTGGCCAACCACCGCAGCTCGGTGCTTGGCCTGATTCCCGGCCAGTCGCAACCGACCCAGAAGGCTTTTGACACCCGCGTCTGGACGGCGCTGCAGGCCTTTGACACGGCACGGCCTGTCTATATTGAGAGCGAAAGCAAGAAAGTCGGCAACGTGGTGGTGCCTGAGAGCCTGATGGCCGCCATGCGCAGCAGCCCTTGTTTGCACCTGCAGCTCAGTGAAGAAGAGCGCGTCAAGCTGCTGCTCGAGGACTATGATTTTTTTGTGCGCGATATCGAGTTCTTTTGCGAACGGCTGGATGCGCTGACCGAAGCTCGCGGCAAAGTCGTGGTGGCTGACTGGCAGGCCCGATCCCGCGCGGGTGGCGTGGCCGGCGTGGTCAAAGACCTGCTGGTACTTCACTATGACCCGGTTTACCTGCAATCCATGCAGCGCAATTTCACACACTACGCCGCCGCCCGGCCAATGGCACCGAGAGACCACAGCGTGGCTGCCATGCGGGCGCTGGCCGCCACCTTGGCCGGCACTTGACGAAAAAAAACTGCAGGGCCCGGGGGCGCTGCAGTTTGTAAAAACGAAATTTGGATTCAGGCAGTTGGCGTGGCTGGCGGTGCGTCCGGTGCGTCTGTAGCACCTGCCTCGCCGGCTTCGTCGCCGCTTTCTGAGCCGTCTTCGGCTTCGTCAGGCTTGCCTTCAGCTTTGCGTTTGAGC
>CANIDW010000258.1 GCA_947466165.1 Comamonadaceae bacterium
CAGGGCCTCTGGACTCGATTGAGAGACCGGCTTGCGGCCGGGCGCGGCCGAAGGACGTGCGCCACCACGCGGCGCGGCATCGTCCACGCCGGCCAGACAAGGGTCGGGACCGACCAGCGGGGCCGCAGCGGCAGCTGCTTTGCTGTTACTTGCCTTGGCATCGGTGGTGGCCTTGCCTTTGGCTGCTGGTTTTGCCTCTGCAGCAGCCGGTTTTCCCGGTGCATCTGGCGCAGGGACACCGGAGGCCGGGGCGGCAGCCACATCAAGCACCCGCACCTCTGTCCCGTCGCGCTGCACACGCTGCTGACCGGCTGTGACCACCGAATCACCAGGCTCCAAGCCTTCGAGCACTTCAACCTTGCCCGGGCTGCGCAAGCCCAGCTTGACCTCAGCGCGCTGGGAGACTCGGCTGTTGGGCGTTGTGCCGTTGACTACTTTGATCACAAACTGCTTACCGCCCTGCGGCACGATGGCCTCTTCCGGGATCACGCGGGCGCGGTCACGCTGGCCGAAAACCGCGTTGACGCGCGCAAACATACCAGGACGCAATTGCAGGCGCCGGTTGTCGATACAGGCACGCACACCGACCGAGCGGCCGTTGGCGTCAATCAGGGGGTCAATGGCCAGAACAATCGCTGAAAACTTGCGCCCTGGCAATGCGTCGAGCTCTACCACCGAGGACTGACCACGCCGGATCTTGGTCTGAAAACGCTCGGGCAAGCGGTAGTCAACAAAAATAGCATCCATGTCTTCGAGGTTGACGATGTCAGCGCCGTCTTTGAGGTAATCACCCACGTTGACGGAGCGAATGCCGGCCAGACCGTCAAAGGGCGCCATGATTTTCAGGCGGGATTCTGTGGCGCGGGCCAGCGCCAGCTTGGCTTCGGCGACCTGCTGGGCGGCAGCGCTCTCGTCCAGCGTGCGGCGGCTGATGAAATTTTGCGCCACCAGCTCGGCATTGCGGGTGTTGTTGGCCTTGGCAATATTGAGCTCGGCCTGGGCCTGCTGCACCTGAGCGGCAGGCAACTGGTCGTCAAACTGGACCAGCAATTGGCCTTTTTTGACGCGGTCACCATCGCGGAAATTGAGCTGTGTGATGCGCCCGCTGACTTCAGGCCGTAAAACAACACCCTGGCGCGATCGCAAGGAGCCCACGGTCTGGGTTTCATCGACCAGGTCCATCAACTCCACCTGAGCCACTTCCACGGTAGGTTTGCCACCTCCGCCTGTGCCACCGCTACCGCCACCCGCTGCGCCGCCAGTCGCGGCTCCGGGTGCACCGGGCTGGGAAGACGGCGCAGAGGCGCTTTGGCCTTCAGCCGTGGCCTTCGAAGGCTGGTTTTGGTACCACCAGGCGCCCGCACCGACGGCGGCAATACCCAAAGCTGCAATCAGAGGATAAATAACTTTAGAAGCCATGAAACTAGCGTCCCGCGTTGTTATAAAGAAAAGTTCACTGCGCAATGTAACAGGGCTGATTGGGGTTCACGATGTGGAAAACCCATAAATTGACCCGATACGACTAATTTACTTGGACTTGACTATTTTTGCTGGCGGCCCCGAAAACGATGCTAATAAGCACCAGGTCAACTCTGCTGCCCAGTTCGGCCATTGGCCAGCGCCATTTCAACGCCTTTATTGGCCAGGGCGTCCGCACGCTCGTTACCCGGGTCCCCGGCGTGGCCGCGCACCCAACGCCAGTCAATTTGATGCCCTCCGGCGCTGACCACCGCGTCCAGGCGCTGCCAAAGATCGACGTTTTTCACAGGCGCCTTGGCCGCCGTACGCCAGCCACGGGCCTTCCAGCCGTGAATCCATTCGGTGATGCCCTTGAGAACATATTCGCTGTCCAGGTGCAAAGTGACCTGGCAGGGCCGTTTCAGGGCTGACAAGGCCTCGATCACGGCCATGATCTCCATGCGGTTGTTGGTCGTGCCCAGCTCGCCGCCAAAAATCTCTTTGCAAGTCCCGCCGGAGTTCAGCAGCGCCCCCCAGCCGCCGGGGCCGGGGTTGCCTTTGCAGGCGCCATCGGTGTAGATCACGACCGGCGCGGGGGGATTTGGAACTTCGTTCATGGCAAGGTCAATGGGTTGGCAGGGAAAGTTGAAGACTATGAGGATGAAGGAGTCGAGCTTTTGGAGCTGGTCGGCTGGCGGTTGGCAATCGCTGCAGGCGCTGGTGCCCGGGCAGTTCGGTTTTTCCAGCCGGGCTCCAGCAAGCGCATGCCGCGCACACGCTTGCTGGCCACCAGAAAATAAACCGCGCCAAAAATCGGCCACCAGCGCGCGCCGGCAGCATCCATCCAACGGAAATGCCCTAACCACCGCGCACTTTCAAGGGCCGGGCGGTAGCAGCCAAATTGCGCAGATTCAAGCTCAAAACTCAGCAGCCGCAGCCAGTCACGCAAACGCCAGTGGCCGATGGGCTCAGCCGCTTGCGGCAAAAACAACTCACCCACGCCGAACCGGCGAAACATGCGCGCCCGCTGCTGGCGCAGGCCCCAGAGACTGGCGGGGTTCAGGCCGCTGATGACAACCCGGCCCTCCGGCACCAGCACGCGCTCAACTTCCCGCAAGGTGGCATGCGGGTCCAGGCTGAGCTCCAGGGTATGCGGCAAAACCACCAGGTCCAGGCTGTTGGCGGCAAAGGGCAACGCTACAGAGTGCGTTAAGAGCGCTACCTGCCGCACAGATTCGGTTGTGGATGTAGGGGCCGGAGCATCCAATGCCACCCATTGGTGTGGCATGCGGTTAGCGCGCAAAGCATCGATTTCAGGCAATCCAAGCTGCAAAGCGTGGTAGCCAAAGACATCGCTAAGGGCCAAGTCAAAGCGCTCGCGCTCCCAAGCCAGCAGGTATTCGCCGGGGGGTGTTTTCAGCCATTCAGTCAAACCTATAATTTGCGAGCTCATCAAGACCTGACAATGGATTTTTTCAGACAGGGTGAAGGCTTGACACTTCGCCTAGATTTTCGATTCTAGTCAACCCGTCGGTCACGTCCTTTTGCCTGCCGCAGTAGCCCGGCGCTTTAGCCTGGATACTTCTTACTTTTGCTGTGCGGCCCGCTGCGGCAGCTTCCACCTCGAGATCTATGAACGTTTTAGACTTTCACCAGGCCTGTTTAGCGGCCATGCCGCCACAACGCGCTGACCATGCCTCACGCCTTCCAATGCGCTGGCTTGTCCTGCTGCTCGGGGCCGCTTTGCTGGCAGGCTGCGCTACGCCTGGCGCAGTGCCGGCCGCTGAAGGCTTGGCTGTGATCAATGCCCCGGTGGCCGTGGTGCAGCAAGCCGAAGTTGCCACGGCAGCGGTCCTCAGCGCGTCAACAATCACCCCGCCAGACCTGCCCGCAGGTCCTACTTTGCCCCCGAGTACCGCCTTGCAGGCTGTGACTGACTTAGCGCAGACAGTCGCCCCGATTGAGGCACCGATTGAGTTATGGGACAGGATACGCCGCGGTTTTCGCATGCCGGACCTCGATGGAAAGCTGGTCAGTGAGCGCGAGCAGTGGTATGCCAGCCGGCCCGACTATATCCAGCGCATGACGGAGCGCTCAAAGAAATACCTGTTTCATATTGTTGAAGAGCTTGAAAAGCGCAACATGCCCGCCGAGTTGGCTCTGCTGCCCTTCATTGAAAGCGCGTTCAACCCGCAAGCCGTCTCCAGCGCCAAGGCCGCCGGCATGTGGCAGTTCATGCCGCGAACAGGCACCTATTTCGAGCTCAAGCAAAATGCCTTTCGCGACGACAGGCGCGATGTGCTGGCTTCGACCC
>CANIDW010000259.1 GCA_947466165.1 Comamonadaceae bacterium
GCCATCAAACTTGACGATTTGGCGGTCCAACTGGGTTTTAAAAATGCCGAGGACCTGTTTGAAGTGGTCGGCAAGGACGAGCTGTCCCTGCGCACCATAGAGAACATGCTTAACCCGCCTGAGCCTGCGCTCTCGCAAGATGACTATGTGTTGGCCAAAAAACCGCGGCCTGACAAGTCCGGCAAGAGCGGTAAGGCCGGAGTGCTGGTGGTAGGTGTTGAATCCTTGCTGACGCAGCTGGCCAAGTGCTGCAAACCGGCACCGCCTGACGCCATCAAGGGTTTTGTCACCAAAGGCAAGGGCGTGAGTATTCACCGGGCCGATTGCAGCAATTTCCGCAACATGGTCCAAGGCAGTCCAGACCGTGACATTGCGGTCGCCTGGGGCGTGCAGCAGTCGCAAGCTGCGGCCATGTACCCGGTCGATGTCGCCATTGAGGCCACTGACCGGCAAGGGCTGTTGCGCGATATTTCAGAGGTCTTTGCCAAAGAAAAAATGAACGTCATTGGTGTTCAAACCCAGTCGGTCAAAGACAACAGGGGTGGTACTGCTTGGATGACATTTACCGTCGAAGTCGGCGACGCGGGTCGACTTCATCATGTGCTGGGCGTTGTGGCCGAGGTGAGCGGTGTGCGCAGCGCCCGCCGGCGATGAAGCCCTTGAGAGCCGGCTTGCTGTGGTCAGCGTCTTTCCCCGCACGCGCTAATCACCTCGTGAGCCCTGCTACAATATATTTTCGAACAGTATTTAGGCGCGTAGCTCAGCTGGTTAGAGCACCACCTTGACATGGTGGGGGTCGTTGGTTCGAGTCCAATCGCGCCTACCAAAATAGCAAGTCCCGTAAGGTGTTGATATTCAACACCTTACGGGACTTTTTTGTTTCCCTTTGCAGGGCTATACGGCCTGCTGACAGCCTTTATTCGCAAGGGTAAACCTAGGGATCAAGGCCCTGACAATTTTTTTAGAATGCTTTGACAGTGTGCTGCAACCAGTGGTTGGCGGCCTCTCATTTTGTCATTGAAGGAACCAACACTGTGTCCAGAACCAAAGCCAGCGCATCCAAAGCCGAATCCTTTGCCGGTCAACCGGGCGCTGAAAAGCCGGACTCTGCAGCCAAGGCAGGCCCGGTGCGAGTGATTAAAAAATACCCTAACAGGCGTCTTTACGACACAGATACCTCCGCCTACATCACCCTCAGTGATGTGCGGGAGTTGGTCATGGCCGGTGCATTGTTTGTCGTGCGCGACGCCAAGAGCGGCGAAGACCTGACGCGCAGCATTTTGTTGCAAATTATTCTGGAAGAAGAAAGCGGAGGCGTACCCATGTTCACCGAGGCGGTGCTGGCCAATATCATCCGCTTTTACGGCAATGCTCTGCAGGGCTTTATGGGCGCTTACCTGGAAAAAAACGTCCAGTCCTTCATGGACCTGCAAACCAAAATGAGCGAACAATCCAAAGGCCTGTCCCCCGAGATGTGGGCCCAGTTCATGAACGCTCAGTCGCCCATGATGCAGGGCATGATGGGCACTTACGTTGAACAGTCCAAAACAGTGTTCACGCAAATGCAAGAGCAAATGCAAAAGCAGAGCGAGCAGATGCTCTCTGCATTAGGGCTCAAGCGCTGAGCCTGCCCTTCAAAGCACTTCGCTGGCAAAGTCGGCCAGGCGGGAGCGCTCGCCGCGCGCCAATGTGATGTGACCGCCATGCGGCCAGCCTTTGAACCGGTCCACGGCAAAGGTCAATCCGGACGATCCTTCAGTCAGGTACGGTGTGTCGATCTGCGCCAGATTGCCCATACAGACAATCTTGGTTCCCGGTCCGGCCCGGGTGATAAGTGTTTTCATTTGCTTTGGCGTCAGGTTTTGCGCTTCGTCAATGATCACGTACTTGTTGAGAAAAGTCCGGCCACGCATGAAGTTCATGCTTTTGACTTTGATGCGGGAGCGGATCAGCTCGTTGGTGGCCGCGCGTCCCCATTCACCCGAGCCGCTGTCATTTTTGCCCAGCACTTCAAGGTTGTCGTCCAGAGCGCCCATCCAGGGACCCATCTTTTCTTCTTCGGTGCCGGGCAAGAAGCCGATGTCTTCTCCCACTGAGACCGTGGCCCGCGTCATGATGATCTCTGTGTAGCGTCTGTCATCCAGCACCTGGGTCAGGCCGCTGGCCAAAGCCATCAGGGTCTTGCCGGTGCCGGCATTACCGGCCAAAGTGACAAAGTCAACTTCCGGATCCATCAAGAGGTTCATCGCAAAATTTTGTTCACGGTTGCGCGTGGTCACGCCCCAGACCGCATTTTTCAGGTGGGTGTAATCCTTCAGCGTTTTGAGCACTGCTGTCTTGGCGCGGATTTCTGTGACGCGCGCGTACAAAGGCGGCTCTCCTGGCGCCTCAAAAAAGACGAACTGGTTGATCATCAGGCTTGGCACAATCGGGCCCGTGATGCGGTAAAAAGTATGGCTGCCTTGCTGCCAGCTTTCAAGGGTTTTGCTCTGGCGTGTCCAGAAATCCGTAGGCAGGGCCAATGAGCCGGCGTAAAGCAAATCGCCGTCTTCCAGCGTCTTGTCGTTTTGGTAGTCATCGGTCAAAAGGCCCAGTGCGCGCGCTTTGACGCGCATATTGATGTCCTTGGACACCAGCACCACCTCGCGTGGCATGTATTCTTTGCGCAAAGCCGCCACCACACCCAGAATCTGATTGTCAGCTTTGCCTTGGGGCAGGCTCAGGGGCAAGTCGTAGGCAAGCGGCTTGGTCTGAAACAGCAGGTGGCCACGCGCCTCCGAATAGCCTGTGGTGCTCAGTGCGAGGCCTTGGGCGATGTCTGCGCCTTGCGCGCCGGCCAGTGCGTCCAGGGTGCGACTGGTCTGGCGTGCATTGCGTGCGACCTCGGTCATCCCTTTTTTATGGCCGTCAAGTTCTTCGAGCACGATCATGGGCAAGAAGATATCGTGTTCTTCAAATCTGAAAAGGCACATCGGGTCATGCATCAGCACATTGGTGTCGAGCACAAACAGTTTTTTAGGCCCGCTTGATTTGGGCTTGCGGGCTTTGCCGGCCGGCGCGGGCGCAGATGCTGCGCTGTGAACGGCCAGTGTTTTGACCGGACTCGGGCTGCGTTTTTCTATTCTGGCCGGTACCGCCTCAGGCTGTAATTCTTGTCTCGGGCGCTCTGTGACAGCGGTATTTTTGGCTGGCCTGGCTACCGGCTCCTGTTTGCTCGCAGGTCTTGCCAAAGGGCGTACCGGTGTGTCCAGGGCGTCTTTAGAGAGCAAAGCTGCACGTTTGGTCGGGGCAGGAGGCAAGGGCATGGATTTGAAGCTCAATGAGTAAGAGAAGAGATTCCAGAAACCAAAAAAGCCGCCTGGGTGCCAGGGCGGCTTTTGAAGGGGAACAAGACATGTGTCAACACCATGAAATCATTATGCACGAGCACAATGTCTGTGAAGTGACGCTTTTATCACAGAGGCCCATGACCCGAAAAACAGGACAGACTTTAAGCTGATTTCTTGAGTACCTTGACTGCCTTGAGCACGTCATCCACATGGCCGGGCACTTTCAGGCCGCGCCACTCTTCTTTGAGGGTGCCGTCTGCGCCGATCAAAAAGGTGCTTCGCTCGATGCCTTTGACTTTTTTGCCATACATGATCTTGTTTTTGACAACACCGAACATGTGGCACATTTTTTCCTCGGTATCAGCGATCAGCTCGAAGGGCAGCTCAAGCTTGGACTTGAACTCGTCATGCGACTTCATGTTGTCGCGCGAAACACC
>CANIDW010000260.1 GCA_947466165.1 Comamonadaceae bacterium
GCGTTGTTCACCAGTTTCACGTCTACATGGGCAATTTGCAGCCCGCGCTGCGGCACCGTGCGCAGCAGGCCTTCGGCTTCCAGGCGCGGGATCAACTCGCGCACCGCGCCCAGCGGCATACCCAGCAACTGCATGAGTTCGCGCTGGGAAATGAATTGACCCGGCCGGATGTTGGCCGCGACGATCTGCTGTTGAAAGCTCTCGTAGGCCTGCGCCCGCAGGCTGCTGGAGGGCACGCGCGGCAAACTACTCATCGCCGCCTTGCAAAACCACGCCTTTGCGCAAGATCACATTGCCATAGACCCGGGTCTCGCCGGTCGCCACCACGGCAAATGCGCCTGCAGCCCGCTCGTAAAAAGCAAAGCGCTCCAGCGATCCGGCCGGCGGGCAGCCGTGACGCGCCAGCACAGCCTGCATGTCCGCCACAGCCGGCGGCACGGCTTCGGCATCGCCCACCACCTGCATGGTCAAGGCGCCCTGCGCCACAAAGGTGTCCAGCGGCATGACCGACAACACCGCGTCCAGCACGCGCGCCACGCTCACGCCGGGCAGGCGAATCAGTTCACTGGCGTGCGTGGCGGCGGGGAAATTAGCGTCGGCCAGCACAATCTCGTCGCCGTGGCCCATGGAAGCCAGGACGTAGAGCAAATCGGCAGACAGCAGTGGAGACAGACCTTTGAGCATGCAGCGCGCTAAAAAAAACAGTCAGCCTGAAACACTCAGGGTTTGAACTATTGACGACTGACATGTTAGCGCTAATATGACAGGCTATGTCTCGTCGTAAACCCCAATGCCCCGCATGATTTTCCCGCCCACCTCCCATGGGCTGCGCCTCGGTCTGGGGGGCGCCGCCCTGGGCAACCTGTTCACAGCCGTCACAGATGTAGATGCACAAGCCTTGCTGTCGGGTGCACTGGCGGGCGGCTGCCGCACCTTGGACACCGCGCCGCATTACGGCCAGGGCCGCAGCGAGCACCGCTTCGGCCAGGCGCTGCAAGGCCAGCCGCGGGACAGCTTTGTGCTGTCCACCAAAGTCGGCCGGGTACTGGTGCCCGACGCCAGCGCCCCGAAAGAGCAACACAGCTATGTCGACGTGCTGCCTTTTTCGCAGCACTGGGATTACTCGGCCGCCGGCGTGCGCCGCAGCGTGGAAGACAGTTTGCAAAGGCTGGGCCTGGCCCGGCTGGATGTGGTCTATGTGCATGACTGCGACATTCACTGCCATGGCGAGCGCTACCCCGCCGTGCTGGCTCAGGTGGTCCATGAGGCTTTGCCCGAGCTGCGCCGCATGCAAGCCGAAGGCCTGCTGCGTCATGTCGGGCTGGGCGTCAACGATGTGCAGGTCTGCCTGGATGTCTTGCGCCAGACCGACGTGGACGCGCTGATGCTGGCCGGCCGCTACAGTCTGCTGGACCAAAGCAGCCTGCCTGAGTTGCTGCCCTTGTGCAGCCAACGCGGCGTGCGCCTGGCGCTGGGCGGCGTTTTCAATTCAGGCATTTTGGCCACCGGCACACGCGCAGGCCAGGCGCTGTTCAATTACGCAGCCGCGCCCCCGGAGTGGCTGGACCGCGCCGGCCACATCGAAGACATCTGCCTGGCGCATGGCGTGCCTTTGCGCGCAGCAGCCCTGCAGTTTCCGCTGGCGCATCCGGCGGTGGACGTGGTCATGGTCGGCGCCCGTCATGAGCGTGAATGGCAAGACGCAGTTTCCATGATGCAGCACCCGATTGCCCCGGGTTTCTGGCAAGCGCTGCGCCAGGCCGGCTTGTTGCCGGCCGACGCGCCTGTGCCTGAGAGCGCCGCATGATTGACGCGCACTTTCACAGCTGGCTGCTGTCCCGTGGCGACTACAGCTGGCTCACGCCGGCTCTGCCGGCAATTTACCGGGATGTGTCGATCGCCGACTGGCAGGCCCAGGCCGCGCCGCATGGCGTCAAGGCCGGCGTGCTGGTGCAATCGGCGCCCACAGAAGCTGAAACCCAGTGGCTGCTGGCCCAGGCGCAACAGCATCCGGCGGTGCTCGGCGTGGTGGGCTGGGTCGATCTGCTGGCGCCCGACGCGCCGGCCCGCATCCGCGCGCTGACCGCCAGCCCCAAACTCAAGGGCTTGCGGCCTATGCTGCAAGACATCGCCGACCCCGACTGGATTTTGCAAGCGGCACTGGCGCCCGCGCTGCAAACCATGAGCGATCTGGGCCTGGTACTGGACGCGCTGATCAAACCCGTTCACCTGCCGCGCCTGCTGACACTGGCCGCGCGCTACCCGGCGCTCAAACTGGTGATAGACCACGCTGCCAAGCCCGACATCGCCGCCGGCCAGTGGGAACCCTGGGCCAGCGATCTGGCCGAAGTGGCCAGGCAAACGCAAGCCGTCTGCAAAATTTCGGGCCTGCTGACAGAAGCCGGCCCCAAGCCCGATCTGGACGCAGGCCGTCGCTGGGCCGCGCACGTTTTGCAAGTGTTTGGCGAAGACCGCGTCATGTGGGGCAGCGACTGGCCGGTGCTCGAACTCGCCGGCAGCTACAGCGACTGGTGGCAAGCCAGCCGGCGCCTGAGCGCCAGCCTGAGCGAAGCCGGCAGGCAAGCCCTGTATGGCGGCACGGCGCGGCGCGTCTACAGGCTTTGAGCCGGCAGCGCTTACGATCAGCACCTTGCAGCCACAAACTCTTTTTCACCACCACTTAAATCCCCACTATGTCCGCTACCGCATCGCTTCACAGCCGCCTTAAAACCTCCCTGCCTGAAGACGCTAAAGCCACCCTCGTCGGCCGCTTGTGGCAGCCCGGCATCGGCCCCACCGTGGTGCTGGCGGCCGATGGCGCGCTGCATGACGCGTCCAGCGTGGCCGCCACTGTCAGTCAGTTGCTCAATCTGGCCGACCCGGTAGGCGCACTGCGCAGCGCGCTGGGTGCAGGCAAGTTGCCGCGCGTAGCCTCGCTAGACGCGGTGCTGGCCAACGGCGACGAAGGCGAGCGCAACAGCAGCCAGCCCTGGTTGCTGGCGCCCTGTGACCTGCAGACCATCAAGGCCAGCGGTGTGACCTTTGTCTCCAGCCTGCTCGAGCGCGTCATTGAAGAACAAGCCCGCGGCGATGCCAGCCGGGCCGACGCCATCCGGCGTGAGCTCAGCGGCATTCTGGGCGACAACCTGCAAGACATCGTGCCCGGCTCAGCCGAAGCGGCGCGTGTCAAAGAGGTGTTGATAGCGCGCGGCGCCTGGTCGCAGTACCTGGAAGTGGGCATCGGCCCCGACGCTGAAATTTTCACCAAAGGGCCGGTGCTATCGGCTGTTGGGACGGGTGCCGACATCGGCATTCACCCGGCCTCGTCCTGGAACAACCCCGAGCCCGAAATCGTGCTGGCCATCAACGCCCGCGGCGAGGTGGTCGGCGCCACCCTGGGAAATGACGTCAACCTGCGCGACTTTGAAGGCCGCAGCGCGCTCTTGCTGGGCAAGGCCAAGGACAACAACGCCTCTTGCGCCATCGGCCCCTTCATCCGTTTGTTTGATGCGCACTTCAGCATTGACGATGTACGCCAATGTGACTTGAGCCTGACCGTCAGCGGACCTGAGGGCTTTGAGTTGCGCGGCGCCAGTTCCATGTCCAAGATCAGCCGTGACCCGCTGGACATTGCCGGCCAGCTGATGGGCCGCATTCACCAGTACCCCGACGGCGCGATGCTGTTTTTGGGCACCATGTTCGCGCCTTCGCAAGACCGCCACGGCCCGGGTCAGGGTTTCAC
>CANIDW010000261.1 GCA_947466165.1 Comamonadaceae bacterium
CTGGCCGAGCAAAACACCAACATGGCGCTGAAGTATTCTGATTACGGCTACATCATGGAGTCCGGCCGCGTGGTGATGGACGGTATCGCCAGCGAGCTGGCCAACAACGAAGACGTCAAAGAGTTCTACCTGGGTGTGGGTGGCGGCGAACGCAAGAGCTTCAAAGACGTCAAGAGCTACAAGCGCCGCAAGCGCTGGCTGGCCTGAGTCAATTCACTTATGAAACCATCATTTTTCGACGCGCTCGAACACCGGCCGCCGGCCGAGCGTGAAGCCGCTCTGCTGGCCGCTTTGCCGCTGCAAATCGCCAATGCCCAACAAAACAGCCGCGCTTTTGCCGCTGTGCTGAGCGGCGTCGATGCCGCCCAAGTGAACACGCGCGCGGCGCTGGCCCGCCTGCCGGTCACACGCAAGCACGCCTTGCTAGAGCGCCAGCAAGCGGCGCGCGCTGTTGGCGGCAGCGGCGACGTTTTCGGGGGCTTTAGCGCGCTGCGCTTTGGCGCGCACATGCCGCGTGTTTTTGCCAGCCCCGGCACCATTTACGAGCCCGAAGGCACACGCAAAGACTACTGGCGCATGGCGCGCGCCATGTTCGCCGCCGGGTTTAGGCCCGGCCAGCTGATACACAACTGCTTCAGCTATCACTTCGTGCCGGCCGGCTCCATGATGGAAACCGGCGCACACGCGCTGGGCTGCACTGTGTTTGCCGGTGGCACCGGTCAGACCGAGCAGCAAGTCCAGGCTATGGTCGAACTGGCACCTGCCGGCTACATCGGCACACCAAGTTTTTTGAAAATCATTGTCGAAAAAGCCGCCGACATGCAGGTTGCGCTGCCCAGCCTGCAGCGCGCGCTGGTGTCAGGCGAGGCATTTCCCCCTTCGCTGCGCGACTGGCTGGCCGAACGCGGCATTGCCGGCTACCAGTGCTATGCCAGCGCCGATCTGGGCTTGATCGCTTATGAGACCGAAGCGCGCCAGGGCCTGGTGCTCGACGAAGGCGTGCTCCTGGAGATTGTGCGGCCAGGCACCGGCGACCCGGTGTCTGAGGGCGAGGTGGGCGAGGTGGTGGTGACCACACTCAACCCCGATTACCCGCTGATCCGGTTTGGCACTGGTGACTTGTCAGCCATCTTGCCGGGCGCCTGTCCCAGCGGGCGCAGCAACACGCGCATCAAGGGCTGGATGGGTCGGGCTGACCAAACCACCAAGATACGCGGCATGTTTGTGCACCCCGGACAAATTGCCGATATCGCCAAACGCTTTCCCGAGGTCCTCAAAGCGCGCCTGGTGGTCAGCGGCGAGATGGCCAACGATGCCATGACCCTTCAGGTAGAGACGGCCAGCCGCCCCGATGACCTTAAAGCGCGCATTGGTGCGGCCATACGCGATGTCACCAAACTGCGTGGCGACGTGGAATGTGTCACCCCCGGCAGCCTGCCCAACGACGGTTTGGTGATCCAGGACGCCCGCAGCTATAAATAAGCCCTTTCATCAGCCTTCTTTATCGGGCTTGACCCTAGGTATTTACCGCGGGGGCATATTTTGGCCTTGGCCTTAAAATCAGTTCTTCAACCATAGGAGCCTCTCTCGTGAAAAAACTTTTTGTTTTGGCGCTTGCTGCCACCGCCATCTTTGCCCAGGCTCAGACTTTTCCTGGTACCAAGCCTATTTCGTTGGCAGTGCCATTCGCTCCAGGCGGGCCGACCGACCGCGTAGCGCGTGACCTGGCTGAAGCGATGCGCAAAGCCATGGGCGGCAGCGCCAACTTTGTTGTTGAAAACGTGGCCGGCGCCGGCGGCAGCATCGGCATGGCCAAGGTCGCCAAGGCCGCGCCGGATGGCCACAGCCTGCTGGTTCACCACATTGGCATGGCCGCTGTCCCCGGCCTGTACCGTAAACTGACTTTCAACGTCGCGACCGACTTCGAGTACCTTGGGATGATCAACGAAGTGCCGATGACGCTGATTGGCAAGCCACAGTTGCCAGCCAACACTTACCGTGACTTCGAAAACTACATCCGCGCCAATGCCGGCAAGCTCAACATTGCACACGCTGGTCTGGGTTCAGCCTCTCACCTGTGCGGCCTGATGTGGCAGTCGCGGCTGAAGGCCACGGAAGCCATGACAACCATTCCATTTGGCGGCACGGCCCCGGCCATGAACGCCCTGGTGGGCGGCCAGGTCGATATGATGTGCGACCAGACCACCAACACCACCGGTCAGATCGAAGCCGGGCGCGTCAAAGCTTTCGCGGTCACCACCGCCAAGCCTTTGAGCGGCCACAAACTGCTCAAAGACTACCCGACCCTCAACGACATGGGCATGAAAGGTTTCGACCTGACCATCTGGCACGGCCTGTATGCGCCCAAAGGCACGCCACCGGCTGTGCTCAAACAGCTCAACGACGCCCTGAAAATCGCCTTGAAAGACCCCGAGTTCATCAAAAGACAAGAAGGTCTGGGCGCTGTGGTCGTGACTGACAATCGTGTTGAACCGGCCAACCACAAAGCCTTTGTGACTGCAGAAACCGCCAAGCTCAAGATCGCCATCGATGCGGCTGGCAAGTATGCTGACTGATCGCTAGCCAGTTAACTCTCATCAAACCGATTGCACCCTCGGGTTCAGGCGGTTTTTTCATGCCCGGACACGCGCGCTACGGGTTATCCCACGCCCAACTTTCCGAACTCGGCAGTACAAAGACAGCTAGTGCTGCACCACCCGGATTGATGCAGATTTTTTCATCCCACTTTGATCAGGAAAAGCCCATGCCAAGCACCTCCACACCACGCCGGCTTTTGCTGCGCAGCCTGGCACTGGCCGGCTTGAGCAGCTTGACGGCACTGCCAGCTCTGGCGCAATCGAGCTGGCCCAGCAAACCGGTCAGGATCATCGTGCCTTTTGCAGCCGGCGGCACCACCGACATCCTGGCCCGGGCCATCGCTCCGGAGCTGAGCAAGTCCTTTGGCCAGCCTTTCGTGATCGACAACCGTGGCGGCGCCGGCGGCAACCTGGGTACCGATGTGGTGGCCAAATCCCCGGCGGATGGTTACACCCTGGTTATGGGCACGGTGGGCACACATGGCATCAACAAGTCGCTGTACGACAAGATGCCATTTGACCCGGTCAAGGACTTTGCACCCATCACCCTGGTCGCGGGCGTGCCCAACGTGATGGTGATGAACGCCGAAAAAGCCCGTACGCTGGGTATCAACAGCGTGCCTGATTTCATCAAATACGCCAAGGCCAACCCCGGCAAGCTGAACATGGCTTCCAGCGGCAACGGCACCTCTATCCACATGGCGGGCGAACTCTTCAAGAGCATGACCGGCACCTTCATGGTTCACTTTCCGTACCGCGGCTCCAACCCGGCATTGCTTGACCTGGTGGCCGGCAACATGGACGTGATGTTTGACAACTTGCCATCGTCCATGCCGCACATCAAGAGCGGCAAGCTCAAGGCCTTTGCCGTCACCAGCAGCCAGCGCTCGGGTGCATTACCGGATGTGCCCACGCTTGAAGATGTTGGCAAGCTCAAGGGTTTTGAAGCGAGCAGCTGGTTTGGCCTGCTGGCGCCTGCCGGCACACCACCAGACATCGTCAACCGTATTCAGCAGGAAGTCGCCAAGTCGCTGAACACGGCAGCCATCAAAGAAAAAATGCTGGGGCAGGGAGCGATTCCGAGCGGCAACACGCCGCAGGAATTCGCGCGCCTGATTGATTCTGAAATCACCA
>CANIDW010000262.1 GCA_947466165.1 Comamonadaceae bacterium
GGTGGTTCCTTCGGAAGCGCTGATTTTAGGGGTATGGCGGGGGCCTAGGGGTCAGGCGTCATCGGGCCGCTGCCAGCGTGCGGGCCATTGCAGTTGCCGGCCGCTGCTGCGCCGTAGCGTGGCAATGTCTCCGGGTGTGTCCACATCCTGCACAAAGTGCAGGTTGTCGCATTCAAAAGCCTCCACCAGCGGCGCATGGACCTGACGCCAGTGCTTGCAACCTACCTCAGGCGGGCAGGCCAGCATGGCGGTGCGCACGTCGGCAGTGAACATAACTGGGTTGCCGGGCTGGCCCGCCACGCGGGGGTACAGCAGCGAGCAGCCTGGCGGGCGCTGGTTGAATGCCTGGACCAGTTGCCGCAGGTCTGCAGCGTCCAGCAGCGGCTGGTCGGCCAGCGCCATCAGCACGGCCTCACTGTGACCGCTCAGGCTTTGGAGGCCCAGACGCTGTGAACCGACAGGCCCGGCGTCCGGGTCGGGGTTGATCACGATGCTGACTTTCAGCGCTTTGACGGCGGCCTCGATGTCCTTGGCATGGTGTCCCAGCACCAGCACCAGCTCGCTCACGCCGGCTTCGCGCAAGCCCATGACTTGCCGGCAGATCAGCGGCACGCCATCGAGTTCCAGCAGTGACTTGGGCCGCTGCCCCATGCGTGCACCCGCGCCGGCGGCCATCAGCACCGCCGCCACGCTCAGGGGGCGTTGCGGGCTGGGCGCTGGCATGGCGGGCTGCATGGGGGCCCTCAGTCGATGATCTTGCCGGCGGCCAGCTCGCGCACACGCGGATCGACGTTGTAGCCGCCAAACTCGGTGTAGCGCAGCAGATGTCGCTCACAGCGCTGGCAGTGCCAGACATCGCACTGGTTGTACGGAAAGAAGGCCGGCGCGATGGGCGCGTCCGGCGAGTCGTAGCGCGTGCCTTGCGGATGCTTTTCTTCGAGCGTGGGCTCGTCGATGGCCGGGTCACGCAGGGTGCCCACTGCGCTCATCTGGCTGGCTTCCCAGCGGTACTCGGCCAGACTTTCCCAGGCGGTGCAGTCGCCCAGTGCACAGCTGCAAGCTTGCGGCGCTGGGGAGTTGGCCAGGGCCAGCCGCAGTTCAGCGGAAGAGGCGATGTATTTCATGCGGGCTCATTATGCAAAAAGCCCGCCGGGCAAGCGCGGCGGGCTTAGGGGGCATTGCCGGCGTTTCAGCGCTGGGAGATGGGTTTGACGTCGCGCGGCACCGAGCCGGTGAACAGCTGACGCGGACGGCCGATCTTGTACTCGGGGTCACCGATCATCTCGTTGAGCTGGGCAATCCAGCCGACCGTGCGTGCCAGCGCAAAGATGGCGGTGAACAAAGGCACTGGAATGCCAATGGCGCGCTGCACGATGCCAGAGTAGAAATCGACGTTCGGGTAGAGCTTGCGCGAGACGAAGTAGTCGTCTTCCAGGGCGATTTTTTCGAGTGCCATGGCCAGCTTGAACAAGGGGTCTTTTTCCAGACCCATCTCTTGCAAAACTTCTTTGCAGGTTTCCTGCATGAGCTTGGCGCGCGGGTCGTAGTTTTTGTAAACGCGGTGACCAAAACCCATCAGTTTGACGCTGGAGTTTTTATCTTTGACTTGCTTGATGAAGTCGCCGATTTTCTCGACACCGCCGTTTTTCTGGATATCGCCCAGCATGTTGAGCGCTGCTTCGTTGGCGCCGCCGTGGGCCGGGCCCCAGAGGCAGGCCACACCGGCTGCAATCGCGGCAAACGGGTTGGTGCCCGACGAGCCGCACAAGCGCACGGTCGAGGTCGAGGCGTTTTGCTCGTGGTCGGCGTGCAGGATGAAGATGCGGTCCAGCGCACGCTCGAGCACGGGGTTGACCTTGTACTCTTCGCAGGGGTTGGCAAACATCATGTGCAAAAAGTTTCCCGAGTAGCTCAGGCTGTTCTTCGGGTACATGTAGGGCTGGCCTATGGTGTATTTGTAGGCCATGGCGACCAGCGTCGGCATCTTGGCGATCAGGCGGATGGCCGAGATTTCGCGGTGTTCCGGGTTGGTGATGTCGGTGCTGTCATGGTAGAAGGCCGACAGGGCGCCGACCAGGCCGGTCATGATGGCCATAGGGTGCGCATCACGCCGGAAGCCACGCAGGAAAAACTGCATCTGCTCATGGACCATGGTGTGGTTGGTCACAAGGCTGGAGAAGTCTTTTTTCTGGACCGCGTTGGGCAGGTCGCCGTAGAGCAACAGATGGCAGGTTTCCATGAAGTCGCAGTTGGTGGCGAGTTGCTCGATGGGGTAACCCCGGTACATCAACTCGCCCTTGTCGCCGTCAATGTAGGTGATGGCAGACTGCGTGGCCGCGGTGGACAAAAAGCCCGGGTCATAGGTGAACATGCCGGTTTGGGCGTAGAGCTTACGGATGTCCACCACATCAGGCCCCACGGAGCCGAGGTACACCGGCAAGTCAATGCTGGGCGTGCCGTTGCTGAAGGAGAGAGTGGCTTTGTTGTCTGCGAGTTTCATTTTTACTTCCTTTGAATAGGGATCAGTGCGCTGTGTGCGCCTGCTCAATGCGAAACGATAAACAGCGCCAGCACTTCGCGGGCCTCAGGGGTGGAAGCTGATTGTGCTTCCAGTTCATGGGGCTGCTTGCGCTGCAAAAAAAGGTCCATCAGGTCATTGTCCGAAAGATCCATTAGATCATCCAGGCCTTGAGCTTGCCTGACGGTCAGGGTTTTGTCGTAGCGATTGAAAAACCGCTCAATGAACAGGTCGTTTTCCAGCAGGCCCCGCCGGCAGCGCCAGCGCAGCTTGCTCAGAGCACGCTCGTCCAACAAGGGGGAGCTCAATGCCGCATCAGCGTCTGGCAGTGCAGGGGGCACGGTGCTTGAGGCAGGTTGGTTGAATTGATCAGCGAGCGGCTTAGACCGTGCGCATGACCATCATCTCTTTGATCTTGCCAATCGCCTTGGTCGGGTTCAGACCCTTGGGGCAGACATCGACGCAGTTCATGATGGTGTGGCAGCGGAACAGGCGGTAGGGGTCTTCGAGGTTGTCTAAGCGGGCGGCGGTGTCTTCGTCGCGGCTGTCGGCGATGAAGCGGTAAGCCTGCAACAGACCGGCCGGGCCGACGAACTTGTCCGGGTTCCACCAGAAGCTCGGGCAGCTGGTCGAGCAGCTGGCGCACAAGATGCACTCATAGAGGCCGTTGAGCTCATCGCGCTCTTCAGGGCTCTGCAAACGTTCTTTTTCAGGCGGTACGTTGTCGTTGACCAGATAGGGCTTGATCGAGTTGTACTGCTTGAAGAACTGCGTCATGTCGACGATCAGATCGCGCACCACCGGCAGGCCGGGCAGCGGCTTGAGCACGATGGTGCCCTTGAGCGTGCGCATGTTGGTCAGACAGGCCAGGCCGTTTTTGCCATTGATGTTCATGGCGTCTGAGCCGCAAACGCCTTCGCGGCAGGAGCGGCGGAAGGTGATGGAAGGGTCTTGCGCCTTGAGCTTCATCAGGGCGTCGAGCAGCATGCGTTCGCTGCCGTCGAGTTCGACCTCGATGGTCTGCATGTAGGGCTTGGCGTCCTGGTCCGGGTCGTAGCGGTAGATCTGGAATGTGCGTTTGGTCATGTTGTTCCCGCTTGTCGTGGGTTAGAAGCTGCGAACTGTCAGGGGGATCGAATCCACCGTGAGCGGTTTCATCTGGACGGGCTTGTACGACAGGCGGTTGCCTTGGCTGTGCCACA
>CANIDW010000263.1 GCA_947466165.1 Comamonadaceae bacterium
GGTCATCACGAACGGCCAGTGCTTGTAGAGCGGGTCGCCCGAATGCGGGTCATAACCGAGTGCGTCCAGGCCCAGGGTGCGTAAGCGTCGGCCGTGCAGATTCAAAGGGCCGGTCTTGTCACCCAGGCCGTAGTAACGTTCGGCGCGGTCACGCGCCAGGTAGTGACGCACAGCGCCCGTGCGGCTGCTGGTGAAATAGGCAGATGTTTCCCGGTCATTGAGCAACGGTCGTCCTTGCGCGTCTTGCCAGCGCAAGGCCAGCGGGTCGGCTCGCAAGTGCAGGCTCAGGCCCGCTGTTTTCAAAGTGACTTCGCCGTCCAGGCTCTGCACTTGGGCTGCGGGGCAACTGAAGCCGCTCAGGTCGTCACGTGTACGTCCCTGCCAGGGAACATCAGTCCCTGGTGTCGGGGCAATCGCCCAGCTGCGTGGCTCGCGGTAGCCAGCGGCCGGACGCAGACGCACACGCACCAATTGCTCTTCAAGTACCTGCACGCTGAAAGCGGCGCCGTCAGGCAGGCTCAGATCAATACCGTGCGCAGTGGCGCTCACCACTTGCGCTTTGCCGAGTTTTTTCATGATGTCAGTTCTTGCAGGCGGGCGCCTTGTTCGTCAAAGAAATGCAGGGCGGCCGGTGGCATGCTCAGGCGCACGGTCTGGCCAGCTTTGACGGTGGTCTGCCCATTGCTGACCACTTCAAAGTGGGCCGGTGTCTGGCTTTCGCCGGCGCTGCCGGCCAAGGTGCCGCGCAGCAGGCTGGTCGAACCCATCTGCTCGACCTGTTGCACGCGGTATTCCAGCGGGCCGGCTTCGCCCAGCAGCACATGCTCGGGCCTCAGGCCCACGGTGTGCGCGTTGGCCGGCAGTGGCAAGCTGCCTGCAGACTGGCGCAGCACCTCAGCCGGGAAAAAGTTCATGCGCGGGCTGCCGATGAAGCCGGCCACAAACACGTTGGCGGGCCGGTTGTACAGCGCCAGCGGTGTGCCGACCTGCTCAATCTTGCCGTCGCGCAACACCACAATCCGGTCGGCCAGCGTCATAGCCTCGACCTGGTCGTGGGTGACATAGACCATGGTGGCCTGCAGCCGGGCATGCAGCTCGCGCAGCTCAGAGCGCATCGAGACACGCAGCTCTGCGTCCAGGTTGGACAGCGGCTCATCAAACAAAAACAGCTTGGGCTGGCGCACGATGGCCCGGCCTATGGCCACCCGCTGGCGCTGACCGCCGGACAGCTGCGTTGGTTTGCGTTGCAGCAAGTCCTGCAGGCGCAATTGCGCGGCGGCCGACTGCACCTTGGCCTGAATCTGGGCTTTGTCTTCGCCCAGATTTTCCAGGCCGAAAGCCATGTTGTCGTAGACCGTCATATGCGGGTACAAGGCATAAGACTGAAACACCATCGCGCAGCCGCGGTGTGCGGCCGACACCGTATTGACATTGACGCCGTCAATCAAAATGTCGCCCGCTGTGGGCGACTCCAGGCCCGAGATGACCCGCAGCAAGGTGGACTTGCCGCAGCCCGAGGGACCGACGAAAACGATGAACTCGCCGTCTTCGACCCGCAGGTCAATGCCGTGCAGGATGGTGGTGCTGTCAAAGCGTTTGACAACACGCGAAAGCTCTAGGTGGGCCACGCTTTATTCCTCTGAGGGTTACTTGACACCCGCACTGGCAATGCCGGTGGTGATGTACTTTTGCAGGAAGGCAAAGACCAGGGTGATCGGAATCAGGGTGATCACCGTCATGGCCAGCAGGTAGTTCCACTGGGTGTTGAGTTCACCCTGGAAAGAATTGAGCGCCAGTTGCAGCGTGAAGAACTCCGAGCGCGACAGCACGATCAGCGGCAGCAAAAAGTCATTCCAGCGCCACATGACCGAGAAAATGGCCAGCACGGCCAGCGCTGGGGCTGAGAGTGGCAGCACGATCTTCCAGTAAATGCGCCACTCGCTGGCGTTGTCCATGCGCGCGGCTTCGAGCAGTTCATCGGGAATGGTCAGCATGTACTGGCGCAGCAAAAAGACACCGGTGGGTGTGGCAATCGCCGGCAGGATCACGCCCCACAGGCTGTTGAGCAATCCTACGCTGTTGATCACCAGAAACACCGGCACCAGCACGATGGTGGGGGGAATCATCAAGGTGGCGATGATCAACACAAACACCGTTTTTTGCCCCTGAAACTTGTACTTGGACAGCGCAAAAGCCGCCATGGAGTTGATCAGCAGGGTCAGCAGCGTGGCCACGACGGTGATGAAGACGCTGTTCCACAAATACAGACCAAAGCTGAACTTGCCAAAGAGCTCGGTGTAGTTGCCAAAAGCGAATTTCAGTTCATTGACCGGCTTGCGGTCCTTGATGTTGACCTGGATGGGCGCATCCGGCCGGGCCGGATCGACCATGGTCGCCATGATGCCGATGCGCCGCACTTGCGCCATCGGCCGCTGCACGCCCTGGTCGTCGATCGTCATGAAGAGCGGCAGGGGCTTGTCAAAGCCGGCCACTTGTACGGTTTTTTGCGTGTAAGGCAAAAAGGTGGGCGGAAACTGGCTGAGCGCGCTCTCGGTCTTGAGCGAGGACATCACCAGCCACACGATGGGCGCAAACATGGCAAACAGGCCCACCGACAGGTACAGGTAGCTGAGCCAGTCGGTCCAGTCAAAACGTTGAAAGCCGCGGCTGCGGGTCAGATACTTCAGCATGGTGAACCTTCAGCGCGCTTTCTGACCGGCCTGCTCGGCACGCGTCAAGCGCAGTTGCGCAAAGGTCAAGAGCATCAGCCCCAGTGCCAGTACCAGCGAAGCCGCTGCCGCCAGGCCGTAAAGGTGAATCTGCTCGGCAAAACCGGTCTGGTAGATGAACTGCACAATGAAGGTGGTGGCCGAGCCCGGCCCGCCGCCCGTGAGGACAAACACTTCGTCAAAAATCTGCACGGCGCGGATCATGGCCAGCACCAGCACGACGATCAGGTTGGGCATCAACAGCGGCAAGGTGATGCGGCGCAGCACGCGCCAGGGCGAGGCGGCGTCCATCTCCGCGGCCTCGTACATGTCTTTGGGTATGGCCTGCAAGCCGGCCAGCAGGATCAGGGTGTAAAACCCCATGTGCGCCCAGATAGAGACAAAAATAGTCCAGAAAAAAGCCCAGCCGGCGTCGGTCAGCCAGTCCACGGGCGCGGCCCCGGCGCCCACCAGCACGGCATTGAAAACACCCTGGTTTTGCAGCAGCCATTTCCATATCAGCGCCACGACCACCGGCGACAGCAGCACCGGGTAAAAGAACACGCCACGCCAGAAACCCCGGCCGATGATCTTGCGGTTGAGCACCAGCGCAGTGAGCAGCGACAGCAGCACCATCAGCACCACCTGGATTAGGCTGAATTTAACGGTGTTGAAAATGGCGCGCCAGAACACGTCTTTGCGGCAGGTCTGGATATCAAAATAATTGCGGCACTCGAGCAGGATGGCGAAATTTTCAGTGCCGGTGAAAGGGCGCTGCTGCGGCATCAGGTTGACGCCGCCGGTCAAGGCGTAGCTCAGGTTGATGATGATGGGCAAAAAAGTAAACAGCCCGAACACCAGCAGATTCGGCCCCACAAACAGCCAGCCGATGCGCGAGTTGCCCAGCAAGCGATGGCCCCAACGGAACAAGGGCTCAAACAGATTGAAAAAAAGCGCCAGCAAGCGCAAAAAAACCGCCACGAAAAAACCTTCTGAAGTAAA
>CANIDW010000264.1 GCA_947466165.1 Comamonadaceae bacterium
GGCAGGTAGTCGTCGGCGCCCACGTTCAAACCCAGCACCCGGTCGGCCACGCTGGCACGCGCGGTCAAAATCATCACCGGCACCGCATCGGCCCGCTGGCGCAGCGCCTGCAGCACCGACAGACCATCGCGCCCCGGCAAATTCAAGTCCAACAAGACCAACTTAAAACGGTGGCCCGCCTGCAACTGGGCGTCAGCCGACTCGCCGTCTGCCGCAAACGCCACCTGCAAACCCAGCTGGCGCAAAGCGGTGCCCAGCCAGAGCGAGAGCTCGGGCGTGTCTTCTACCAATAAAACGGGGGCACTAGGGGTTATCACTGAATCAAATTGAAAGGCGTTTGACAGCTTGGCCGCCAGATTTAAAGCAAACTGCACAGGTCTTGGCGCAACATGCCCCAAGCCCACCAACGATCATTTTCACTCAGGAGACAGACATGACTATTTCCAAACGCGATTTCTTGTCCATGGGCGGCGCATTGGGCGCCGGCCTGGCACTGCCGGCTTGGGCTCAGGCCAAGCCATTGTTTGACACCATCAACATGTTTGTACCTGCAGCCCCCGGCGGCGGCTGGGACGGCACGGCCCGCTCGATTGAGCGCGCAGCCAAGGCCAGCGGCCTGGTCGGCAACTTCCAGTTTGAAAACGTCGGCGGCGCCGGCGGCATGATCGGCCTGCCACGCTTTGTGAACCAGCGCAAAGGCCAGGGCAACAGCCTGATGGTCGGCGGCTCGGTCATGGTGGGCGCAGGCATCACCAACAAAAGCCCGGTCACCATGCGCAATGTGGTGCCCGTAGCCCGCCTGACTGAAGAGTCCAGCGTCATCGTGGTGCCCGCCGGCGGCAAAATCAAAACCTGGAACGAGCTGGTAGCGGCCCTCAAGGCCAACCCCAAAGCCGTGTCCGTGGCCGGCGGCAGCGCTGGCGGTACCGACCACATCGTGCTGGGCCTGATGATCAAAGCCCTGGGCCGCAATCCGCGTGAAGCCGCTTACGTGGCCTTTGCAGGCGGCGGTCCGGCCAACGCGGCTATTTTGGGCAACCAGGTCACCGCCGGCATTTCGGGCTACTCTGAGTTTGAAGACCAGATCACAGCCGGCCGCATGATCCCGCTGGCCGTCTCCGGCAACATCCGCATCCCCGGCGTGAATGTGCCCACCATGCGTGAACTCGGCCTGAACGTGGCTGTGGCCAACTGGCGCGGTGTGTTTGCCGCCCCCGGCGTCACCCAGGCTCAGCGCGACAAGCTGGTCGAGTTGATGAGCAAACTGAACCAATCTGCCGCCTGGCAACAAGAGCTGGTCACCCGCAAGTGGACCGGCGTGTACCTGGCTGACCTGCCTTTCGAGCGCGAGATCAACAAAGACATGGCCGACACCGAAGGTGTGCTGAAAGACCTGGGCCTGGCATGACGCCTTTTAGACTGGCCCTTTGCCTTTTAGCGCTGGGGCTGGTCGGGGCCTGGCAGGTCACGCTCATACCCGAGTCGCCTATTCAAATGCCCGTGGGCCCCATCCTCACCCCTGCGGTGGTGGTGGGCTTCTTGCTGGTGATTGCGCTGCTGTATGGCTTGAGCGCCTGGCGCGGCCGTCAGGTCGATGCCGTGCAGGGCGAAGACGGGCAGCCCCTGCCGGGCGCCAACCGGCGCATGCTCATGCTGCTGGGCGGCGGCGCTGCCTTCGTGCTGCTGGCCGTGCCTTTGGGCTTTGTCATACCGGCCACCTTGTGCGGCATGGGTGTAGCGCGCGCATTTGACGAACCGCTGGGCTGGCGCTCGGCCCTGGTGTGCGGCACCATTGCCCTGCTCTTTTGGATTTTGTTTGCCCAGGTGTTGGGCGTCGGCCTAGGGCCCGCGGTGGCCTGGCCCCTGTGACCGGCCGTTTGAAAGTTTCCCCATGAATGCCTTTGACTCCTTGATGGGCGGCTTTGCCAACGCCTTGCAGCCCATGACGCTGATGTACGGCTTCATCGGTTGCTTTGTCGGCACGCTGGTCGGGGTGTTGCCCGGCATCGGTCCGGCCCTGACCATTGCCCTGCTGCTACCGCTGACTTACCACGTGCCGGCCACCGGCATGTTTGTCATGTTTGCCGGCATCTACTACGGCGCGGCCTATGGCGGCTCCACCACCTCCATCTTGCTCAATACGCCAGGCGAATCCTCTTCGGTGGTGACCGCGCTGGAAGGCAACAAAATGGCCCGGCGCGGACGCGCCGGACCGGCGCTGGCCACCGCGGCCATCGGCAGTTTTGTGGCCGGCACCATCGGCACCGTGGCCCTGACATTTTTTGCACCGCTGGTGGTAGAGGCAGCGCTGGCCTTCGGCCCGGCCGAGTACTTCAGCCTGATGATCTTGTCATTGGTGGCCGTCTCCGCCGTGCTGGGCAACTCGGTGTTGCGCGGCATTGCCAGCCTGACGGCCGGCTTGCTGTTTGGCCTGGTCGGCCTGGATTTGCAAACCGGCCAGCCACGCTTTACCTTCGGCCAGACCGAGCTGCTCGATGGTATTGAAGTGACCATTGCCGCCGTCGGCCTGTTTGCCGTTGGCGAAGCGCTTTACCTGGCCTGGCAGGGCAAAGAAACCAAGGCCGGCGAAGTCATGAAAGTCAGCGGCAGCCTGTGGCTCAGCGCCCAGGACTGGAGCCGCTCCTGGAAAGCCTGGCTGCGGGGCGCCTTGTTTGGCTTTCCGATTGGCGCCATGCCCGCAGGCGGCGCTGAACTGCCCACCCTGCTGTCTTACTACACTGAGAAAAAACTCAGCAAACACCCCGAGGAATTCGGCCACGGCGCCATCGAAGGCGTGGCCGGCCCCGAAGCCGCCAACAACGCCGCAGCAGCCGGTGTGCTGATGCCGTTGCTCACACTGGGCATACCCACTTCTGCCACAGCCGCCATCATGCTGTCGGCTTTTCAGGGCTACGGCATCCAAACCGGACCCACTCTGTTCAGCCAACAGGGCTCTTTGGTCTGGACACTGATTGCCAGCCTGTACATCGGCAACATCATTTTGCTGGTGCTCAACTTGCCGCTGGTCGGCCTGTGGGTCAAGCTGCTGAAAATTCCACCGCCCTGGCTGTACGCCGGCATCATCATCATCTCAACGGCCGGCGTCTACGGCGCCGGGAACTCGGTGTTCAACGTTGGCTTGCTGTATGTCTTCGGCTTGATCGGCTTTGCCATGCGGCGCTTTGACTTTCCGGCCGCGCCGCTGATCGTCGGCCTGATTCTGGCGCCCATGGCAGAACAATCCATGCGCCAGGCCCTGACCATCAGCATGGGCGAATGGTCTACCTTTGTCACCCGGCCCTTGTCGGCCAGCCTGATGGCCATCTCGGTGATTTTGTTGGTCGCGCCGCCCCTGGTGCGCCGCTGGCAACAAAAACGAGTGGCTACGGCCTAGGCGCCACACTCAGCATGCGCATCGACAAATGGCTGTGGGCCGCCCGCTTTTACAAAACCCGCTCGCTGGCGGCGCAAGAGCTTGACAAAGGCCGCGTGCAGCTCAACGGCCATGCAGTCAAGCCGGCCCACGAGATCAAGCCCGGCGATAAGCTGATGCTGCGCCAGGGCACTGTGCTGCGCGAGGTGCAGGTGCTGGGCCTGAGCATGCAGCGCGGCCCTGCACCGGTAGCGCAAGCGCTTTATGAAGAAAGCGCCGACAGCCTTGAAAAGCGCTTGCTGGCCGCC
>CANIDW010000265.1 GCA_947466165.1 Comamonadaceae bacterium
CACCGATGGCGGGCGCATCATGGCGATCTCGCTGCACCCCTGGGTGATCGGCCAGCCTTACCGCATGCGTGCGCTTGAGGAAGCGCTGGCGCACATCATGCGTCACCCGGGTGTATGGGCGGCAACTGGCGGCGAGATCCTCGATGCCTGGAAAGCATCCCAGGCCTGAGTGCCTAGGCCGGGCGATGCGCCAAGGTTTCTGCCAGATCGTTCCAGACGTCCTGCCGGCGGATTTTTCCGTCGGCGATTTCAAAGCGGTCGATGAAACGCACGCCCTCAAAACTGCTACCGTCGAGCCAGACACCCCGCAAGGTGCCAGAGCAATACACCGCGGTGACGCCGTCCCCCCAGCTCTCGTCAAAACGCTCGTAGTCTTTGGCGATGCTTTTGTAGCGGCCTTTGGCCCAGTTCACCAGTTCGTCCAGCGCATGCATGGCCGTGTAGCCGGGAAAGTGCATCACGAAATCAGACGCCAGCAGGGCGCTGGCGGCTTTCAGGTCCCGCTCTTGCATCAGCGTCAAAAATTGGCGCACCATCGCGCTGGCATTGGCGCATTCGGGCCCACCCTTGGAAAACACCCGGCCGTCGCGCTGGTAGGTGTGGGCATGGTTCACGAACACGGTGGTGCCGGCAGCTGCCGCCGCAATCACCGAGCGAGCGGCCAGCGCCACGCGCCCGACCAGGCGTTCTTCGGCTTCGGCGCTGTAGCCGGGTAGCAAGGTGATGGAAATGACAGGCATGAGGACTCTCTTGTGGTTTGAATCAAAGGCGCATCATGCCTGTTTCTGAAGAATCCGTGGTGACAGTGCGCGGTGAAGATCGCATTCCTTACTCTGCTGCGCCGGACCGCCTGCCCCTGCGCTGGCCGGGCGGCGCCCGCGTGGCTCTGTGGGTAACGCCCAACATCGAACATTACGAGTACCAGCCGGCGCAAGTGCGCGTGCGCAATCCCTGGCCGCGCACGCCGCACCCGGACATCCTGGGTTATGGCCTGCGTGACTATGGCAACCGGGTCGGCGTGTGGCGGCTGATGGAAGTGTTTGACAGGTTCAAACTGCCTTGCACCGTGTCACTGTCGCTGGCGGTGCTGGACATGTACCCCGAGATCACCGAGGCCATGCTCAAGCGCCAGTGGGAGTTCATGTCGCATGGCCTGTACAACACCCGCTACCACTGGAACATGAGCGAAGATGAAGAACGCGCCGCCATCGATGAGTGCCAGCAGATTCACCGGCGCGTGACCGGCCGGCCGCTGAACGGCTGGTTTTCGCCTGCGGCCTCCAATACCGTCAACACGCCTGATCTGGTGGCCGAAGCTGGCATTGGCTACCTGTGCGATCTGTACCACGACGACCAGCCCACGCCGGTTCGCGTGTGCCGCGGAGAGTTGGTGAGCCTGCCTTACTCGATGGAAATCAATGACAGCATCGCCTGGCGAAGGGGTCAGGAGGCCGAGGCTTTCGCCCAAAAAATTTGTGACGAATTTGACACCCTTTATGCCGAAGGTGCCGAGCACGGCAAGGTGATGAACATCGCTGTGCATCCCTTCATCATGGGTCAGCCGCACCGTATTGAACACCTGAGTCGCGCACTCGACTACGTGCTGGGCCATGAGGGGGTCTGGTGTGCCACCGGCTCCGACATTCTGGCCAGCTACAAAGCGCAGACGGCAGCGCAAGCTCATATTTCACCTTGAACCTCACGATTGGGAAAACCATGTCCACCCCTGCCGACTACATCCGCGCTTTCATGCCCGAGCGCCCTGTTCACCCCGAGTGCGCTGCACTGGTGATCATTGACATGCAATACGCCACCGGTTCGCGGCAGGGCGGGCTGGGGCGCAAGCTCAAAGCGGATGGTTCCACGGTGGGTGATTACCGCTTTAACCGTATCGAACAGTCGGTCTTGCCCTGCACCCTGCGCCTGCGGGAGCTTTTCAACCGCCTTCAGCGGCCGGTGCTGCATGTCACTCTGGGTGCCGCCCGCCCGGACGGTGCTGATGCGCCGGTGCATATCCGTCAATTGTTAGTCGAGTTCAAAAATTATGTGGGCAGCCGCGAGCATGAAATTCTGGACGAGCTCAAGCCCCTGCCCGGCGAGCATGTGCTGCGTAAAACCACCATCGGTGCCTTTGCGTCCACCAACATCGACAGCCTGCTGAGGGCGCTGGGTTGCGAGCAGCTGTACCTGGCCGGTGTATCGACCAATATGTGCGTTGAAACTACCGCCCGTGAGGCTGCCGACCGAGGCTACCTGGTGACCCTGGTCGAAGACGCTTGTGGCACCACCCACGAAGACCTGCACCATGTGACCATGCGTAATTTTCAAAGGCTGTTCGGACGTGTGCGATCGACTGATCAGGCCCTGGCCGAAATGCAGACAGCAGCCTGATAGCTGGAACCGCCGACCGCCATGAAAAAAATACTGACCATCGTTCCCTTTGCCATGTCGCCCGAGAACCTGTCGCTGCGTCAGCAGCAATTGCAAGGTTTGCAGTTCGGCCCTGACTTGCACTTCGAGTACCGCTCTGTCAAGGCCGGGCCGGTGAACTACTCCAGCCACCATGACTTTGTGTTGGCCGACGCCTCGATTTTTGAAGCCGGTTGCCGCGCGCAACAAGAGGGCTTTGCGGCCGTTTGCATAGACACCATGAGTGACTCCGGCGTGGCGGCCCTGCGTTCGGTGCTCGACATCCCGGTGTTCGGGCCGGGCAAGGTGTCCATGCTGACGGCGCTCATGCTGGGCGATCGCTTTTCCATCCTGGCCATGGCCAGCCGCTGGAAGCCGCTGTATAAAAAAGCGCTGGATGAGTTGGGCATGCATCACAAATGCGCGTCGGTACGCGCCATTGAAGTCAGCCCCGATAACCAGGCCCTGCTGTCGGGCAAGGAAGAAGAAGTCTTTCCGCTGCTGGCGGCAGCCGCCATGAAGGCGATTGAGATCGATGGTGCGGATGTGATCATTCTGGGCTCGACCACCATGCACCAGGCCCACGCTCACTTGCAGGCCCGCCTGCCGGTGCCTGTCATCAACCCGGGCCCCCTGAGCTATAAGATCGCCGAATCCATGCTGGCCCTGGGCCACACGCACAGCCGCAGCGCCTACCCGCGACCCATGCATCCGCGACTGGACATGCTCAGCGCCATGATGGACGCCGCGAAGGCCGCGTCATGAGCGGGCTGGATGCTGTAGCACTGAGCAAGCTGGCTGAGCGCTACTTTGCCGCTGTGGACCGCATGGATGTGGCGGCCACCTTGGCCTGCTTTGCCCCTGACGCATGTTTCACCATAGCCACTTATTCGAATGTCTACCAAGGCCGCGACACTGAAATTGCCGGCATGTTCAAGCGGCTCAACGGACGTTACGCCAAGGTCTGGCACGGTGACTTTGACCATGTGACCGATGTGCCTGCACAGCGTATCGCCAGCCGCTTCAGGGTGGAGAACATCACCCATGAAAGCCAGAAACTGGTCAAGAACAACTGCAACTTCTTTCTTGTGCAGGACGGCCTCTTTACCGAGGTCTTCGTCTACATGAGCGGCGACAACTCGCTGGGCTGAAAGCCTCTCTACGGCTCAAGCGGCTTTCGGCGCGCGCTCGAGCAGGGCGGCCCAGGGCGCCAGGCTGCCTTTGAGGGCCGCCATTTCCAGCGTGGCTTCCAGCGCTGCCGCTG
>CANIDW010000266.1 GCA_947466165.1 Comamonadaceae bacterium
ATCCGTCAGTGCCCAGCACCTTGTAGGCACGGCCTTGGGGAATGAAGGGGCGAATTTGCTCGGCAAAGGCTTTCATATAGTCGGTCGAGGCGACCACCGGGCCGGGGTGCTTGGCCAGTTGCTGGCCGACAAAAGACACGCGCTGCTTGTCTGTGGGGTGCAAAAGGTTCCAGCGCTCAGCGTCCTGGCCGTCGCGCGCCAGTTCATTAAAGCTTGGGCAGCTCCAGACGTTGGCGGCAACGCCCCAGTCTTTTTCAAGCAGTTCCTGCGCTGCAATAGATTCGCGCAAGATCGTGCCCGAGCCTAGCAACTGCACACGGGGCGTCAGCTTGGCGCCCTCTTTGCACAGGTACATGCCTTTGATGATTTGCTCTTCAGTGCCCAGCTTGAGGCCGGGCATGGCGTAGTTTTCGTTCAAGAGCGTGATGTAGAAATACACGTTTTCCTGACGCTCGACCATGCGCTTCAAGCCATGGTGCAGGATCACGCCGACTTCGTGGGCATAGGTCGGGTCGTAGCTGATGCAGTTCGGAATGGTGCCGGCCAGGATGTGGCTGTGACCGTCTTCGTGCTGCAGGCCTTCACCGTTGAGCGTGGTGCGACCGGAGGTGCCGCCCAGCAAGAATCCGCGGGCCTGCATGTCGCCCGCCGCCCAGGCCAGGTCGCCGATGCGCTGGAAACCGAACATGGAGTAGTACACGTAAAACGGCACCATGATGCGGTTGTTGGTGCTGTACGAGGTGGCCGCTGCGATCCAGCTGCTCATGCCGCCGGCTTCGTTGATGCCTTCTTGCAGGATCTGGCCCTTGACGTCTTCCTTGTAGTACATGACCTGGTCTTTATCGACCGGGGTGTACTTTTGTCCATCAGGGTTGTAGATGCCGATCTGGCGGAACAGGCCTTCCATGCCGAAGGTGCGCGCTTCGTCCACCAGGATGGGCACGACGCGCGGTCCCAGCGCCTGGTCGCGCAGCAGCTGCGTCAAAAAGCGCACATAAGCTTGCGTGGTCGAGATTTCACGGCCTTCGGCGGTGGGCTCGATCACTGACTTGAAGGTCTCCAGCGGCGGCACTGTGAACTGCTCGTCAGCCTTGACCCGGCGGTGCGGCAAATAGCCGCCCAGCGCTTTGCGGCGCTCGTGCAGGTAACGCATTTCCGGCGTGTCTTCTGCAGGCTTGTAGAAAGGAATGTCGGCCAGCTGGCTGTCGGGGATTGGAATGTTGAAACGGTCGCGAAAGGCCTTGATGTCCTCGTCAGCCAGTTTTTTGGTCTGGTGAACATTGTTCTTGCCTTCGCCGATTTTGCCCATGCCAAAACCTTTGACGGTCTTGATCAATAAAACAGTCGGTTGGCCCTTGTGCTTCACCGCTGCGTGAAAGGCGGCATAGACTTTTTGCGCGTCGTGACCACCACGGCGCAGGTTCCAGATGTCATCATCGCTCATCTTGGCAACCATCTCCAGCGTGCGGGGGTCTTTGCCAAAGAAATGCTTGCGAACGTAGGCGCCGTCGTTGGCCTTCATGGCCTGGTAGTCGCCGTCCAGCGTGTCCATCATGACTTTGCGCAGGGCGCCGTCTTTGTCGCGCGCCAAAAGGGGGTCCCAGTTGCTGCCCCAGATCAACTTGAGCACGTTCCAGCCGGCACCCCGGAAATCGCCTTCGAGCTCTTGAATGATCTTGCCGTTGCCGCGCACCGGGCCGTCCAGGCGTTGCAAATTGCAGTTGATGACGAAGATCAGGTTGTCGAGTTTTTCACGCGCTGCCAGGCCGATGGCACCCATGGACTCGACTTCGTCCATCTCACCGTCGCCGCAGAACACCCAGACTTTACGGTTCTCTGTGTTGGCAATGCCACGGGCGTGCAGGTATTTGAGAAAGCGCGCCTGGTAAATAGCCATCAGCGGGCCCAGGCCCATGGAGACAGTGGGGAACTGCCAGAACTCAGGCATCAGCTTGGGATGCGGGTAGCTTGACAAGCCCTTGCCGTCAACCTCCTGGCGGAAGTTGAGCAACTGCTCTTCGGTCAGCCGGCCTTCAAGGTACGCACGCGCATAAACGCCTGGCGACACATGGCCCTGAATATAGAGGCAGTCGCCGCCGTGGTTTTCACTCTCGGCGTGCCAGAAATGGTTGAAGCCGGCGCCAAACATGCTGGCCAGCGAAGCGAAAGAGCCGATGTGACCGCCGAGGTCACCGCCATCGACCGGGTGCAGCCGGTTGGCTTTAACCACCATGGCCATCGCATTCCAACGCATGTAAGCACGCAGTCGACCCTCAATCTCAAGGTTGCCGGGTGATCGCTCTTCCTGATCGGTTTCGATGGAGTTGACATAGCCGGTGGTCGCTGAAAACGGCATGTCGATGCTTTTTTCTCGCGCATGTTCGAGCAGTTGCTCGAGCAGAAAGTGCGCACGCTCCGGGCCTTCACTCTCGATCACGGCAGACAGGGCGTCCATCCATTCACGCGTTTCCTGCTGATCTTTGTCCTTGGCGATATCGGCCGAGGCCGATTGAAGATCTTCAGAACCAGTTTGCTGGGGGTTGGCAGCCATGTTTGTCTCCTGCTAAAAAATTTAATTTTTTCTGATTGGTTTGTTAACGACGAAAGCTACCGGGTAGGCATTCACGCATCAAACCTCTTTCCAATCTGGTTTGTAACCGGATTTGGACGCATGCCTTATTTTGGCATGTTTTTTAATTAATTTCAAATAGTGCTGGATGATTTCACATTAAGAAATTACTTCAGGCTCCCGGTCAATTTAGCCAGTGCATCAACCGGCCGGGCGCCGGCCCTCCTATAAACTGATTGTTCAGATGCCGAGCACCACATCCACCCCAGCGCAAAGAAACGCGCAACTACCTGCCACCCAGTTTGCGCTCGGTTGGTGGCGACGCTGGTGGCGCAAACAAACGCCGTCCCGGCAAGACCGATTTGTCACTTTGGGGCCTTTGTTTGCGGTGTTTTTGTTTCTGGCGGCGGTGATTGCCGCGTTCGGCTATTTGCGCATCGAAGAAATGGACAGGGAACAAGAGGCCGTGCGTCGCGATGTCGAATATGCACAGCAACGGCTCAGACTGCGGCTCCTTGAGCGTCAAGAACAATTGATGCGCCTGGGCAGGGACGTTTCCAGCACAGAGATCCAGGCTGAAGAATTCATTTCTCAGGCTGAATCGCTGGTCAACCAATACCCCGAGTTGCGTGCTGTCAGCTGGGTTGACGCCCGCCGCCGGGTAAGACTGTCCTACACCTCCCCCAGCGCAGGCCCGTCAACAGTGCGGGGGGCAGGCGATCAAATCAAAAGCGGGGAAACCGAAGCCAGCTACGGACTGGCCCGCGACATCAAACAGCCGGTCTATTCGCGCCCCATCATTTTGGGGAGTGATCCCCGCTACAAAGCAGCCACGCTGCAATTGCATGTGCCGATGAACGAGCAAGGCCGCTTTGTGGGGGTCATCGTTGGCGAGTACGCCTTAGAAGGTCTGCTTCGATTTGGTGTTCCAACCGATGTCAACGCCAAATACGCTGTGGCCTTGGTGGATGACCAAGGCCAATTGCTTGCCGGGGGACTGCCGCCGCAGCGCAGCAAAGCCGCCAGACTGCTGCCCTGGACAGATGCAGCGCCCGAATACGAAGTCCCTGTATCGCCCGTAGGCAACGG
>CANIDW010000267.1 GCA_947466165.1 Comamonadaceae bacterium
TTCATTGTCTCGGGCCGGGCGCCGAAAGCCTGAGCGACATCGTCGAGGCATTTCCTCACTGGCTGTCTGCCGGGTTGCAAGACTTCAAGGGACGCACGCAGGCGCTGGCCTTTGACCAGCATTTTCTCAAAGCGCTGGTCGCGCCGCGCTATCTGCTGACAACACAGGCCATCGATGACCTGTGGGCCAACCCTGAGGGCACTGTGGCCACTCACCAGGCCGCACGCCAGGTGTATGAATGGTTGGGCGCGGCGTCCCGGCTGGTGCTGGCTTTCAGGCCGGGCGGCCACCCGCAAGAGATGTGGGACTGGCAGACCTTGCTGGCGCAAATGGACACCTGCTTCAAGGGGGCTCAAAGCACCGAGAGCCAGCCGCCATCGACATAGATGATCTGGCCGTTGACATAGCTGGAGGCGCCGGACGCCAGAAAAATGGCGGTGCCCACCAGTTCCTCGGGCCGTCCCCAGCGCTGCGCCGGGTTGCTGCTCTTGACCCAGGCATCAAAGGACGGGTTGTTGATCAGCGCTTCATTCATGTCCGTCAGGATGTAGCCCGGGCCGATCGAGTTGGCCTGGATGTTGAACTGAGCCCACTCGGCAGCCATCGCCTTTGAAAGCATCTTGATGCCGCCTTTGGCGACTGTGTAGGGGGCCACAGTGGCCCGGCCGGCTTCGCTGGTGAGGGAGCCAATGTTGATGATCTTGCCCCCGTTGCCCCTGTTCACCATGCGGCGCGCAGCGGCACGACCCACCACAAAAGCCGCTGTCAGGTTGGTGTTGATGACGCGGTTCCAGTCGTCCAGAGTCAAGTCCAGCATGGGCTGACGGTGTTGGATGCCGGCGTTGTTGATGAGGATGTCGATCGCCAGACCGTCCCGGTCAAAACCTTCAAACGCGGCGTCTACGCCGGCCGTGTCGGCCACATCAAATACCGCTCCTCTGGCATTCAGGCCCAAGGCCTGAAGCTTGGAGACGGCCTGCGTGACAGCATCTTGTTGCCGGCTGTTGACAATGACGGCGGCACCGGCTTCGGCCAGCCCTTGTGCCAGCGCAAAGCCAATACCCCGGGTCGAACCGGTGATCAATGCCATTCGGCCCGTGAGGTCAAAGAGGGATGGAGCGCTTTTGGATTGGATCATGGCCAGTGCAAGTGAGGGTGGGCAGGGTGGTGAGCATACTGGAGGGAAATGGCTCAGGTCAGCAATTCCAGCAGCCTGTCCAGCCCGCCTTCGTTGATGGCGACCATGGCCTGGGCGCGCACCTGTGGCTTGGCGTGATAAGCCACTGACAGGCCGGCGGCACCCATCATGGGCAGGTCGTTGGCGCCGTCGCCCATGGCAATGGTCTGCTCGGCGCTGATGCCCAGCTCTGCGCAGGTTTGCAGCAGCATCTTGCGTTTTTCGGCGCCGTCGCAAATGTCGCCCCAGGGCTGATCGACCATGCGCCCCGTCAGCAGGCCATTCGCCAGCTCCAGCACGTTGGCGCGCAGGTAGTCAATGCCCAGGGTCTCGCGCACCCGGTCTGCGAAAAACGTGAAGCCGCCGCTGACCAGCAGCACTTTGAGCCCGGCTGCTTTGCAGGCAGCCACCAACTCGGCGGCGCCCGGGTTCAGGCGCAAGTGCTCGCGGTAAACGCTTTCCATGCTGGTCACGCTAACCCCCTTGAGCAAGGCCACGCGCATACGCAGGCTTTGCTTGTAGTCGGCAATCTCACCGCGCATCGCCGCTTCGGTGATGGCTGCCACCTCGGCTTTGCGGCCCACAGCGTCAGCGATCTCGTCCACGCATTCGATGTTGATGAGGGTTGAGTCCATGTCAAAGGCAATGAGTTTGTAGTCACTCAGGGCCAGGCGTGGCGTACCGGGTTTGATGACAAGGCCCGGACTTATTTCAAGGGGGCTGGCGCTGTGGGTGTCGTTCATTGTTTGATGGGTTCAGGTTGCAGGGACTGGCTCGGCGCGCGGCTGGCCCAAACTCCGAAGCACATCGCGCACCATCTGCGCGCGGTCTTTGGGGTCGGGTAACTCGCGCTCTATGCGCAGCTTTTCATTGCCGGCGAGCTTGATGTGCTTGTTTTTCTGGATCAGGTGCATGATGGCCATGCCTTCGATGGGAGGGTCTTTGCGGAAAGTGATGTGGATCACGCCGGGCGCCGCATCGACCTTGACCACGCCGTAAGGCTTGGCCAACACACGCAGGCGGTGCATGTCGATCAGCGTCTGGCCTTGCGGCGGCAGCTTGCCGAAGCGGTCTACGATTTCTTCGAGCAGGCTGTCGATCTGGTCGGCGGTCTTGGCGGTGGCCAGTTTTTTGTAAAAGCTCAAGCGCAAATGCACATCGCCGCAGTAGTCGTCGGGCAGCAGCGCCGGTGCGTGCAGGTTGATCTCGGTGGCCACGCTCAGCGGGCTGAGCAGATCGGGCTCGATGCCGGCTTTGAGGCAGCGCACCGCTTCGGACAACATCTCGTTGTAGAGCTGAAAGCCGACTTCGAGCATGTTGCCCGACTGGTTCTCGCCAAGCACCTCGCCGGCACCGCGAATCTCCAGGTCGTGCATGGCCAGGTAGAAGCCCGAGCCGAGCTCTTCCATCTGCTGGATCGCGTCGAGCCGCTGGCTGGCCTGCTTGGTCAGGCCTTCGATGTCGGGCACCATCAGGTAGGCGTAGGCTTGGTGGTGGCTTCGGCCGACGCGGCCACGCAACTGGTGCAACTGCGCCAGGCCGAATTTGTCGGCCCGCGCCATGACGATGGTGTTGGCGCTGGCCACGTCAATGCCGGTTTCGATGATGGTGGAGCACAGCAGCAGGTTGTAGCGCTGCGCCACAAAGTCTTTCATCACACGCTCGAGCTCGCGCTCGGGCATCTGGCCATGCGCCACCGCAATGCGCGCTTCGGGCAGCAGGGCTTCGAGCTTTTCGCGGCGGTTCTGGATGGTGTCCACTTCGTTGTGCAAAAAGTAGACCTGCCCGCCGCGCTTGAGTTCGCGCAGCACGGCTTCGCGGATCACGCCATTGCTTTCGCTGCGCACAAAAGTCTTGATGGCCAGGCGCCGCTGCGGCGCAGTCGCAATCACACTCAGGTCGCGCAGGCCTTCGAGCGCCATGCCCAGGGTGCGCGGAATCGGCGTGGCGGTGAGCGTGAGCACATCGACCTCGGCGCGAAAAGCCTTCATGGTTTCTTTGTGCCGCACGCCGAAGCGATGTTCCTCGTCAATGATGAGCAGACCCAGGCGTTGGAACTTCACGTTCTGGCTGAGTAGCTTGTGCGTGCCGACGATGATGTCAATGGTGCCGTCGGCCACGCCCTTGATGGCGGCGGTGATTTCCTTGGCCGAACGAAAGCGGCTCATCTCGGCCACCTTGACCGGCCATTTGGCAAAGCGGTCCACCAGCGTCTGGTAATGCTGCTCGGCCAGCAGCGTGGTGGGCGCCAGCAGCGCAACCTGCTTGCCGCCGGTGATCGCAATGAAGGCCGCTCGCAGCGCCACTTCGGTTTTGCCAAAGCCGACGTCGCCGCAGACCAGCCGGTCCATGGGCCGCGGGCTGATCATGTCCTGAATCACGGCATGGATGGCGGCGCGCTGGTCGGCGGTTTCTTCAAAGCCGAAGTCGTTGGCAAAGCTTTCGTAGTCCTTGGGTGAGTAGCGGAA
>CANIDW010000268.1 GCA_947466165.1 Comamonadaceae bacterium
AGTCTGGCCGTGGCGATCCCGGCGGGCTACGCGCTGTCCAAGCGCGATCTGCCTATGCGCAGCCTTTTTTTGCTTTTTTTCCTGTTACCGCAAGCTTTCCCGACTGTGGCCGTTCACATGAACATTGCCCGTATTTTTTACGGGCTGGGGCTGACCGGAACTATCACCGGCGTGATGCTTGTCCACGCGATTCAGGGTCTGGTGTTTGCAGTCTGGATTGCCTCAGCTTCCTTTGCAGCCATTGGCACCGAACAAGTCGAGGCCGCGCGCAATCTGGGGGCCTCGCCGCTGCGCGCTTTCATGACTGTATCCTTGCCCCTGGCAGCTCCGGGGCTGATGGCCAGCGCTATTTTTGTATTCCTGATTTCCCTCGACGAATTTTCCGGCACTTTTTTTGTCGGGGTTCCCGATGTGCGCACCCTGCCACTGACCATGTTGAATGCAGCCCTGGAGGGCAACTACCAGATCGCCTCGATCACGGCACTGCTGCTGCTGATTCCGTCAGTGCTCTTTATGCTGTTTGTCGAGCGCTTCCTCAAGGCTGACGTGTTATCTGGCGTGGGCAAGTGAAGGCGGAGCACTCCATCTGGCTCATGCCCTGTGCCTCGGAGCAGGCCGATTTGTCCGTCTGGGTGAAGCGACTTGCACCCCAATTCGGTCAGCCCGCTTTTGTGCCGCACCTCACCATTCAGGGTGATCTGGAAACGCCACTGGAGATCTTGCAAGCTAAAACTGCGGCCTTGGCCTCGAGCTGCAAGGTGCTGCGTTGGCCTGTGCAAGCGGTGCAAAGCACCGAGAATTTTTTCCGCTGCATGTACCTGCGTTTCGAAGAAACGCAGGCCTTCAAAGCATTGCAGGACGGCGCACTTGCCATCTCTGGCACAGTCACAGGTTTGTCGCCCTACCCGCACCTGAGTCTGGCTTACGGACAGATGCAGCCGGGGCAGCAGGCCCTGTTGGCATTGATGGAAGAAAATTTTCTCACCAGACCCCTGACTTTTGACCGCCTCAGCATCTGCCGATCCTCCAAGAACATCCCCATTTCCGAATGGGCCTGTCTGCAAGATTTCCCCCTGAAACCCATCACCTGACCATGAACCCGTCCTCACCCCTGAGCCAACTCACATCGCAAAGCGACCGCACTCATGACATCGCCTGCCTGGGCCGGCTGGCAGTGGATCTGTATGCCGAACAGTTCGGTGCACCGCTGGAAGATGTGTCAAGTTTTGCCAAGTACCTGGGCGGCAGTTCTGCCAACATCGCTTTTGGCGTGGCGCGCCTGGGTCTGCGTGCGGCCATGATCTCGCGGGTGGGTGATGAGCAGATGGGCCGCTTTCTCATCAACACCTTGCAGCGCGAGGGTTGTGACACCACGCAGATTCAGCTCGACCCGGAGCGCCTGACGGGCCTGGTGCTACTGGGCCTGAAAGACCGCGACACCTTTCCCCTGCTGTTTTACCGCGAGAACTGCGCCGACATGGCGCTGGATGCGCAGGGCATCGACGAAGCTTTCATCGCCCGATGCCGCTCGCTGCTGATCACCGGCACGCACCTGAGCGCACCGGGTGTGCGCGCGGCATCCACGACAGCGCTGGGCTACGCACGCAAACATGGCGTGCTGCGCGTGCTCGACATCGACTACCGCCCGGTGCTGTGGGGCCTGACCAAGCGCGGCGAAGGCGCCAACCGCTTTGTGGCCGATGCCAAAGTGACTGCGCAATTGCAAGCCGTGCTGCCACAGTTTGACCTGCTGATCGGCACAGAAGAAGAGTTCATGATCGCCGGCGGCGTGCCGGGCGATTTGCTGGCCTGCCTGCGGGCCGTACGCGCCATCAGTGATGCTGCGCTGGTGGTCAAGCTGGGGGCGGCCGGCTGCTGCTTCATTCCGGGTCAGATTCCGTCGCGCATCAGCGATGCGCTCACAGTGCAGGGCGAACGCATTGAAGTGATGAATGTGCTGGGCGCGGGCGACGCCTTTGCGGCCGGTCTGATGACCGGTTTTTTGCGCGGCCAGGACTTCGCTGAAGCAGCCAGGCTGGCCAATGCCTGCGGAGCCATCGTCGTGTCGCGTCACGCCTGCGCGCCGGCCATGCCGACACCGGCCGAGCTGGCCCACTGGTTCAGCGGCAGCCGCAACCCAAAGGTCGATGCCGACCGCCAGCTCGCCCACCTGCACCGCACCACCCCGGCGCGAAAGCAGTGGGACGAACTCAGCGTGATGGCCTTTGACCATCGCAGTCAGTTCTACGACATGGCACGCATTGCGGGCGTTGGCGAAGAGCGGATCAGTGTGATTAAAAAATTGCTGGTGCAAGCCTTTGAGCATGTGTACCAGAGCAGGCAATTACAAGGGCGTGGCGGCCTGCTGGTGGACGGCGGTGACTACGGCATGCAAGCGCTGGCCAGTGCCACCGGCCGCGGCTGGTGGGTCGGTCGGCCGGTTGAATTGCCGGGCTCGCGGCCCTTGCGCTTTGACGGCACCCTGTCTGTGGGCAGCGCCTTGCGCCGCTGGCCGGTCGAGCAGGTCGTCAAGTGTCTGGTGCATTACCACCCGGACGACCCGGTCGATCTGCGTCTGGACCAGGAGTTGCACATCCGCGAACTGTGGGAAGCCACGCGCGACAGCGGCAACGAGTTGCTGCTCGAGATCATCTGCCCCGCCGCCATGACGCCGGCCGGCTCGGAAGATGACGCGGTGCTGCGCGCCGTCAAACGCTTTTACAACCTGGGCATTCAACCCGAATGGTGGAAGCTCGCGCCCATGGCCGAAGCCGGCTGGCAGGCGCTGGCAGCGCTGATCGCCGAGCGCGATCCGCAGTGCCGGGGCGCCGTTATTCTGGGTCTGAACCAGCCCCTACCGGAACTTGCCGCCAGCTTCAGGCTGGCACACAACCCGGTGGTCAAAGGTTTTGCGGTGGGCCGATCGCTGTGGGCACCGGCTTCCCAGCGCTGGCTTCTGGGCAGCATCGATGACCAAAGCCTGGTCAACGAGGTCGCGCATAATTTTGAATACCTGGTGGACGCCTGGCGCGCACGCATGCAGCCGGCCTGAGCCGACCCATGACACGCCAGTCCAAGGACACGACCCGATGAAGACCCCCCGCGCCACCCGACGCCTGACCATGACGCAGGCCCTGGTCAAACACCTTGCGGCTTTGCGCATGGAGGCCGCTGACGGCAGCGTTGTGCCCTACTGCGCCGGTGTTTTTTCGATCTTTGGTCATGGCAATGTGGCCGGTCTTGGTGAAGCCCTGTGGGCCGAACGCGCCACGCTGCCCACCTGGCGCGCGCACAACGAGCAAGCCATGGCACACACTGCCATCGCCTACGCCAAGGCTCAGTTCCGCCAGAGCATCATGGCTGTCACCAGCTCCATCGGTCCCGGGGCCAGCAATCTGCTCACGGCCGCCGCGCTGGCGCATGTCAACCGGCTGCCGGTACTGCTGCTGCCGGGTGATACCTTCAGCTCGCGCGCTCCTGACCCGGTATTGCAGCAATTAGAGAGCTTTCAACAAGGCGATCTGAGCGTGAACGACGCTTTTCGTCCGGTCACGCGCTACTTTGACCGCATCACCCGTGCGGAGCAAATTCTCACGGCTCTGCCCCGCGCAGTGGAGGTCATGACCGACCCGGCCGC
>CANIDW010000269.1 GCA_947466165.1 Comamonadaceae bacterium
GCCGGCGTTTGCAGCGCCTGCAGCAATGGGCGGCGAATCAGGTAGCGGCCCTGGTAGACCTCGCGCTCAACGTCGGTGACTTCACCGCGGCCTTCGGAAGCGCGCATGTGCAGCAGCTGCGCGGCGTAGTTCCATTCGTACAGCGCTTCGCGTTGCTCCAGGCCGTCATAGCATTGCAGGCGGATCAGTTCTCGCTGCAGCGCTAGCGACAGTGCCTTGGCCAGCTCGGTCTTACCGACACCCGGCTCGCCTTCAAGCAAGAGCGGGCGTTGCAGGCGCAGGGCCAGAAATACGGCCGTGGCCAGGCGCCGGTCGGCAAAGTAGCCGGCTTGTTGCAGGGCCTCGGTCAGGGCATCGATGCTGGGAAAAAGGGTTTTCAACATGCTGCCATTTTGCGTTCAATTGGGCGGGGGCATGGCAGTCCCCGACGTGGCGCCAGAAGCCGGCCGCCACGACAGGCTCCGCCAACGGAGCCCGGGGGCTGCTGCCTTCAGCCCAGTGCCCGGCTGACGCCGCGCTGGGTTTGCACGCTGATCAGGTTGGCCCGGTAGGCCGCACTCGCGTGAATGTCGCTGTTGAGCTCGCTCGCATCAATCTTGACCGCTGCAGCTGCCTCGGGCGTGAAGCTCTTGGAGAGCGCCGCCTCCAGCCCACTGTGCCGGAACACGCCGCTGGACGCGCCTGTCACGGCCACACGCACACCGGCGTCAAACTGGGCCACAAACACGCCGACCATCGCAAAGCGCGAAGCCGACTGCTTGAACTTCATGTAAGCAGCGCGTTTGGGAATCGGGAAGCTGATGGCGGTGATCAGCTCGCCTTCATTGAGCGCAGTGGCAAACATGCCTTGAAAGAAATCGTCGGCAGCAATCTTGCGGCTGGTGGTGTGAATGGTCGCACCCAGGGCCAGTACCGCGCTGGGGTAGCAGGCCGAAGGGTCGTTGTTGGCAACCGAGCCGCCCAGCGTGCCCATGGCACGCACTTGACGGTCGCCAATGTTGGCGGCCAGATCCGTCAGCGCGGGGATGGCGGCTTTGAGCTCAGCGTTGTTGGCCACGTCGATGTGGCGGGTCATGGCGCCAATCACAAAGGCATTGCCTTCGCGGCAGATTCCCACCAGCTCTTTGATGCCGCTCAGGTCTGCCAGCTGTTCAGGGCTGGACAGGCGCAGCTTCATGGAGGCGAGCAGGGTCTGCCCGCCGGCCAGCGGTTTGGCGCCGGCTGCGGCCAGACGCTTTGCGTCGGCCAGGGTGGCGGGTCGTTCCAGGGTGAATGCATACATAAAAGTTTCTCCTTGGCAATTTGTTTATTTTTTGGCGGCCTGGATGGCCGACCACACGCGCGCGGCAGACGCCGGCATGTCAAAGTCGGTCACGCCCAGCGGACGCAGCGCGTCGAGCACGGCATTGATGACCGCCGGCGGCGAGCCGATCGCACCGGCTTCGCCACAGCCCTTGGCGCCCAGCGGGTTGTGGCTGCAGGGTGTGCACAAGGTGTCGAGCTTGAAGTTGGGCATGTCGTCAGCACGCGGCATGGTGTAGTCCATGAAAGAGCCGGTCAGCAACTGGCCGGTCTCTTCGTCATAGACGCAGTTCTCGAGCAGCGCCTGGCCTATGCCCTGCACCAGTCCGCCGTGCACCTGGCCTTGCACAATCATCGGGTTGATGATGTTGCCGAAGTCGTCGACCGCCGTGAAGCTGTCCACCTTGACCGTTCCCGTGGCCGGGTCGATCTCGACTTCGCAGATGTAAGTGCCGGCCGGGAAGGTGAAGTTGGTCGGGTCATAGAACGCAGTTTCGTTCAAGCCCGGCTCAAGCTTGTCGAGCGGGTAGTTGTGCGGCACGTAAGCGGTGAGCGCCACCTGGCCGAAAGTGACTTTCTTGTCGGTGCCCTTGATGGTGAACTCGCCATTGGCGAACTCGACGTCAGCGTCGCTGGCCTCCATCAGGTGGGCCGCGATTTTCTTGGCCTTGGTCTCAATCTTGTCGAGCGCCTTCATGATGGCCGTGCCGCCAACGGACATGGAACGCGAACCGTAAGTGCCCATACCGAAAGGCACGCGGCCGGTATCGCCGTGAACAATGTCCACCGCATCCACCGAGATGCCCAGGCGCGCTGCGACCACTTGCGCAAACGTGGTCTCGTGGCCCTGGCCGTGGCTGTGCGAGCCGGTGAACACTGTCACGCTGCCGGTCGGGTGCACGCGCACTTCACCGCATTCAAACAGGCCCGCACGCGCACCGAGCGCGCCGGCAATGTTGCTGGGCGCCAGTCCGCAGGCCTCGATGTAGCACGAGTAACCAATGCCGCGCAGCAAGCCCTTGGCCTCTGAGGCCTTGCGGCGCTGCTCAAAGGTTTTGACCTCTGCCAACTCATTGCCGCGCTTGAGCAGGGCATGGAAGTCACCCACGTCGTATTGCAAAGCCACCGGCGTCTGGTACGGGAAGTCCTTGATGAGGTTGCGCCGGCGGATCTCGTCCTGGGCCAGGCCCATGTCCCAGCCGCAACGCGATACCAGGCGCTCAAGCAGGTAGGTCGCTTCGGGGCGACCGGCACCGCGGTAGGCATCGACCGGCGCGGTGTTGGTGAACCAGGCGTCGACTTCCACATAAATTTGCGGTGTGCTGTACTGACCGGCCAGCAGTGTGGCGTACAAAATGGTCGGCACGGCGGGCGCAAAGGTGGACAAATAAGCACCCATGTTGGCGTCGGTGTGCACGCGCAGCGCCAGGAACTTGCCGTCCTTGTCCATGGCCATTTCAGCGTGGCTCGAATGGTCACGGCCATGCGCATCGCTGAGAAAGGCTTCGCTGCGGTCTGCCGTCCACTTGATGGGGCGGTTGAGCTTTTTAGAAGCCCAGGTCAGGCACACGTCTTCGGCGTAGAGGTAAATCTTGGAGCCGAAGCCGCCACCCACGTCGGGAGCGATGACGCGCACTTTGTGCTCGGGCAGGCCCAATACAAAGGCGGTCATCAAAAGACGCTCGACGTGCGGATTCTGGTTGGACACATAGAGCGTGTAGTCGTCCGTGGCGCGGCTGTAGTGGCCGATGGCGGCACGCGGCTCCATGGCGTTGGGGATCAGGCGGTTGTTCGTCAGGTCCAGTTTCGTCACGTGCGCAGCGCCGGCAAAAGCGGCATCGACCAGCGTCTTATCGCCCAGCGCCCAGTGGTAGCAATGGTTGTTGGGCGCGGCATCGTGCAGGGCCGCGGCCTTGGCGGCTTTGGTCACATTGACCACGGCGCTGAGCACTTCGTAGTCCACATCGACCAACTCGGCGGCGTTTTGGGCTTGCTCCAGCGTCTCGGCCACCACCATGGCGACGTGGTCGCCGACATAGCGCACCTTGTCCAGCGCCAGGATGGGGTGCGGCGGCTCCTTCATGGGCTGGCCGTCGGTGCTGGTGATCAGCCAGCCGCAAGGCAGGCCGTTGATCTTGGCGTCTGCCACGTCCTTGCCAACCAGTACATCGACCACGCCTGCTGCGGCCTGTGCGGCCTTGATGTTGATACTCTTGATGCGCGCATGCGCATGCGGCGAGCGCACAAACACCGCGTAGGTCTGGCCGGCGATGTTGATGTCGTCGGTGTACTGGCCGCCGCCGGTGAGAAAGCGATAGTCTTCTTTGCGAC
>CANIDW010000270.1 GCA_947466165.1 Comamonadaceae bacterium
AGCGCGGCCAGTTGCAGCGTGCCGGCGCGCATGTAGTGTTGAACGTCTTTCATGCAGCGAGCCAACGCTCCCGCATCAGGGCCATCATCTGCCTGGCGGCCATACCCCGGTGACTGTGGGCGTTTTTGACATCCACCGGCAACTCGGCAAAGGTTTTGCCAAAAGCCGGGATGTACATCACCGGGTCAAAACCAAAACCGTTGCTGCCGGCCGGCACACGGGCAATTTCGCCGGCCACACGGCCGACAGCGATCAAGGGCTCGGGGTCGTCGACCGAGCGCACGGCCACCAGGGTGCTGACCAGCGCAGCGCGGCGGTCGCTCTCATCGGCCATTTGCTCGAGCAGGGCCCGCACATTGTTGTCGTCACCTTTGGGGTAGCCGAACTGCATGGCGTAAAAAGCCGTGTCGACCCCCGGCAAACCGCCAAAAGCCTCTACGCACAGGCCGGCGTCGTCGGCCAGAGCAGGCAATCCGCTCTGAGCGGCAGCATGACGGGCCTTGGCCAGGGCATTTTCAACAAAGGTGCGAAACGGCTCATCAGCCTCACCAATCCCAAGCTCAGACTGACGCAGCAGTTCCACGCCCAGCGGCGCCAGCATGGCTTGCAGCTCGGCCAGCTTGCCTTGGTTGTTAGAGGCTAGAACGATTTTCACAGGGGCAAAGCAAGGTAGTGCGCGCTTCAGGCCACCGCCAGGGCCTTTTTCTGCAAGGCCACCAAGTCGCGAATACCTTGCTCGGCCAGCCCCAGCAAGGCGTCCATTTCCAGCCTTGTAAACGCCACGCCTTCTGCCGTGCCCTGCACCTCTACGTAATGGCCGGCGCCGGTCATCACCACGTTCATGTCGGTGTCGCAGCCTACGTCTTCGGTGTACTCCAGGTCCAGCAGCGGCGTGCCTTGGACGATGCCGACCGAGATCGCCGCCACATGGTCAAGAATGGGCGACTCGCTGAGCTTGCCCTCTGCCAGCAATTTGTTGACCGCGTCTTGGGCCGCCACAAAAGCGCCGGTGATGGCGGCCGTGCGCGTGCCGCCATCGGCCTGCAGCACGTCGCAGTCCAGGTAAATGGTTCGTTCACCGAGTTTTTTCAGGTCAAACACAGCGCGCATAGAGCGGCCGATCAGGCGTTGGATCTCCTGCGTGCGACCGCTTTGCTTGCCGCGCGCAGCCTCGCGGTCGCTGCGGGTATGGGTGGCGCGCGGCAGCATGCCGTATTCAGCCGTCACCCAGCCCTCACCGCTGCCGCGTTTGTGGCCGGGCACTTTTTCTTCAACCGAGGCGGTGCAAAGCACCTTGGTGTCGCCAAACTCAACCAGCACCGAGCCCTCAGCGTGCACGGTGTAATGCCGCGTCATGCGCACGGGCCGGAGTTGTTGGGCCAGGCGGCCTGCAGAGCGGGTGAAGGTGGGCTGGGTCATGGCAATCCGGGGAAAAATGGGTGAAGAAATAAGCTGGTGCGGGCGCCATTATCGGCCGGGGCAGGCCCGCAATGCAGGCCAAGTAAACTAGTCCATAGCCGACGCCGGCCTGGCGTGCCGGTTTTTCCAAAGAAAATACACCCATGTCAGTCTTCAGCATGACGGGCTACGCCACCGCGCAGTCCAGCGCTCCCAAAGCCGCCGCCACCGACGAGGTTGCGTCTGAGCCCGGTGCGCGACTGGGCATTGAAATCCGCTCGGTCAACAGCCGTTTTCTGGACCTCTCATTTCGCTTACCCGACGAATTGCGGCAGACCGAACCGGTTTTGCGCGAACTCCTGACCGCGCAGCTCAAGCGCGGCAAAGTGGAAATGCGCGTTTGGCTGGAAAGCAGCAACGCCAGCACTTTGCGGGCCCCTTCGACGCAAACGCTGCAGCGCCTGGGTTCATTCGAAGACACCATCAAAGCCTGGATGCCCCAAGCAGCCGGCTTGAGCGTGGCCGATGTTTTGCGCATCGCGGTCAATGAAGACCGGAAACCTCACGATTTTGGCGACGAGTTGCTCAAGCTGGCCAAAAAGGCTGTCAAAGAGCTGCTGCAAGCTCGCGAGCGTGAGGGTGGGCGGCTGTCTGCCATGCTGACAGATCGCACAGCGCAGCTGCGTGCCCTGTCCAAGCAAGCCGGGCCGCTGGTGCCCAAGCTGGTCGAGCAACAAAAACAGCGTTTCCTGGAGCGCTGGCAAGAAGCCATGGCACTGACCGACAACGCCGCCCTGCCCGAGGCTGCTCAAGACCGGGCGCTGACAGAAGCCACCGCATTTGCCATACGCATCGATGTGGCTGAAGAGATCACCCGCCTGGCCTCTCATCTCGACGAAATAGACCGCCTGCTGGCCAAGGGCGGCGAAGTCGGCAAGCGCTTGGACTTTTTGATTCAGGAACTGCACCGCGAAGCCAACACCATGGGCTCTAAATCAGCAGCCTTAGAGCTCACCCGTATTTCAGTGGACATGAAAGTGCTGATTGAGCAAATTCGTGAACAAGTACAGAACATCGAATAGTGTTTTCAACGGTTTTATGTTGTAACTTTACAAGGGTGTAAAGTTATATAAATCAACAACTTATGAAACATCTGCGTTTGACTTTGTCCGACTCAATCCGGTAATATTTGTGTAGCTGCAAGCGTAGCTTTGTAGCCAGAGCCTCCCATCAACAGGGGGATTCATTCATAGCTACACACGGGATTGAGATGGGAAAGCTATCTGACGTTCAACTGAAAGCATGGGTGCGTGATGGCGCACGAATAGCTGGCAAAAGCGATGGTGACGGCCTGACCTTCACCCTGTCGGCACAAGGTACTGCCACTTGGACGTTGCGCTACAGAATCGCAGGGCGCGCTCGGGAACTGACGCTAGGACGTTATCCCGACCTGTCACTAGGCGAAGCGCGGAAGCTCGCTGCAGCAAAGCGCGTCGATGTGCAGCAGGTCATTGACGTTGCGGCCATCAAGCAGCAGAAAAAAGCCGAAGCAAAACAGGCCGCAAATGTCGAGCAACTAGCCGACCTTTGGCTAGACAACACAGTGCGCAGGCGACATCAGCACCCAGCAGTCACTGAGCGTGTGTTCAAGCGTGACATCCTTCCAGCACTTGGCAAGTGCAGTACCAAGAGCGTGACAACATCAGAAATCACAAGACTATTGGCAAAGATCAACGCTAGCGGGCGTCCATCCATCGCCAACGACGCCCTGAGACACATGAAAGCCATGTTTGCTTATGGCGAGGCATTGGGCATGGTGGATCGCAACCCGGCAGAGCGGATTAAGCTCGAACATGCAGGCGGGCAGGAGAAGTCACGAACGCGGGCGCTCAGCACCGCCGAAATTGCCAAGCTACTCAAGGCCATGCGCGAAGCTGGAACAAAGTTTGGACGAGACAACGAGCTGGCCGTGAAGCTCTTGCTTGCACTGGCCTGCCGCAAGATGGAACTGTTCGCTGCTATGTGGGATGAGTTCGACTTTTCAATTAACCTGTGGCGCATCCCTGCCACACGTGTAAAAACAGGTGAAGCTCGCGAACTCGCCTTGGCTCCCCAAGTTGTTGCGTGGTTGCAGGAACTCAAGATAAGGGCATGCGGTAGCGACTATGTATTTCCCGCACGAAGGGAAAGCAAGCAGAAACGGTTTG
>CANIDW010000271.1 GCA_947466165.1 Comamonadaceae bacterium
ACCAACAAGTGGACTTCCTGGATTCGGGGGACGTGGTCGTTGGGAACGCAGACATGCACATCCGTTTCGCGCAGGGCATGCGTTATCTTGCCCCCGCCTTTGCCCGTCAGGGCGACCACGGTCATTTCGCGCTCATGGGCCGCTTCAATTGCGGCCAGCACATTGGCACAGTTGCCTTGCGCACTGAGCGCGAGCAAGACATCGCCGGCAACGCCAAAGGCGCGCACCTGCTTGGAAAAAATCACATTGAAGTCATAGTCGCTGCCGATGCCGGTCAACATGGACGCATCGGCAGCCAGAGCCATGGCGGCGAGCTCGGGGCGCTCGCGATCGTAGCGGCCGACGAACTGGGCCGCAAACAGTTGTGCACCCGCAGCAGCACCGCCATTGCCACACGCGAGTACTTTGCCGCCACTGGTGACGCTGGCCAGCACCGCCGCCACGGCAGCAGCCACAGGCACAGACAGCGCCTGGGCCGCCTGGTACTTGAGATCGGCACTGTCGATGAAGTGCTGCTCTATGCGTTGTTCGATCATGGCCGCAATGATAGCGGCTTGCCGGGCTTCACAAACCGCCTTACGACGCATCGAACGCCGATTGCAGCCATTCGATGGTCGGGCTGTCATCTGCCTTGGATACGCCTTGCACCAACACCACATCAAATCGGCAGGGCGGCAGACTGGCCAGGCGCTGCAGGTAATGGCGTGCGGCAAAAATAATCCGCCGCTGCTTGACCCCCGTGATGCTGGCGCCCGCGCCGCCGTGTGAGCTGCTGGCGCGCTGGCGCACTTCGACAAACACCAGTGTGCCGTCGGGCGCGTGCATGATGAGGTCTATCTCGCCGCCGCCGCGTCCGGGCGTCTTGAAGTTGCGCTGCAACAGGCGCAAACCGCGTGCGGTCAGGTACTCGGCTGCCAGCGCCTCGGCCGCGTCACCGCGGCGCTTGGTGGTAATCTGCTGGACTGACGCTGCCGCCGCGCTCCCTACAGGGGGCGTGCGCTTTTTGGAAAACAACATTGAACGCTTCTTTCGACCTGGCACTGGACGCCGCACGGGCTGCGGCTGGTCTGCAGCATTACCCGCAGGCCACACTTTACGTGGTGGCCACGCCGATTGGCAACCTGTCTGACATCACTCTGCGCGCCTTGCATGTGCTCAGCCTGGTCGACGCGATCGGCTGTGAAGACACACGCCACACCCAGCCGCTGCTGCGCCAGTACGGCGTCAGCAAGCCCTTGCTGCCGGTGCATGAGCACAACGAAGCCGAGGCAGCCACGCTGGTGATAGAGCGGCTGCAACGCGGAGAACGCGTAGCCTATGTGAGCGATGCCGGCACGCCCGCCGTCAGTGACCCGGGTGCGCGCTTGGTGGCTGCTGTGCGCGCCGCCGGCTTTGCCTGCGTGCCGCTGCCGGGCGCCAGCAGTGTGACCACGGCACTCAGCGTAGCCGGTCTACCGGGTGACAGCGGGTTTGTATTTGCCGGCTTTTTGCCCAGCAAAGCCGAGGCGCGCGACCAAGCCGTGCTGGGTCTGTTGAGTGAAAAGCGTGCCGTGGTTTTTCTGGAAGCGCCGCACCGCATGGAGGCGCTGGCCCGCGCCTTCGCTCCGCTGGGGAGCCGGGCTTTGACGGTGGGGCGCGAGCTGACCAAGCAGTTTGAAGAAATAGCCACAGTGCCTGCGGCTGATTTGGCCGCTTGGCTGGCGGCCAGCCCGCAGCGCTTGCGCGGCGAATTTGTGCTGGTGCTGCACTCCGCGCCAGAGGCTGCCGCCACAGACGACAGTGCGCGCGTGTTGCAACTGCTGCTGGCCGAATTACCTTTGAAAACCGCCGTCAAGTTGGCGGCTGAGATCACCGGCGGCGGACGCAACGAACTCTATGAGACAGCGTTGAAACTGAAGAAGGCATGAACCCGGACGCCGCGCAAATCTGGCGCGCCCCGCGCTGGGCGCTGGCCGTGCTACTGGCCTTGTTGGGCACGTTGGGGCCGTTTTCAATTGACACTTACCTGCCGGCTTTTTCAGGCATTGCCCGCTCACTGGGCGCTACGCCCGCAGAGATGCAGCAAACCTTGTCGGCCTACCTGTTTGGCTTTGCCTTCATGAACCTGTTTCATGGCGCGCTGTCTGACAGCCTGGGGCGCCGTCCTGTGGTGCTGTGGGGCATTGCGGTGTTCACGCTGGCGTCTGCCGGCTGCGCGATGTCGCAAAGCATCGGGCAGCTGGTGTTTTTCAGGGCCTTGCAAGGTTTGTCTAGCGGCGCCGGTATGGTGGTGTCACGCGCCGTCATACGCGACATGTTTGCCCCGGCCCAGGCCCAAAAGGTGATGAGCCAGGTCACCATTTATTTTGGCGTGGCCCCCGCCGTGGCACCGCTGATCGGAGGCTGGCTGTTTGTGCATCTGGACTGGCACAGTATTTTCTGGTTTTTGACCTTGGTGGGCGCAGCGCTGTGGGCGGCCAACTACAAGCTCTTGCCTGAAACACTGCACCTGAGCCACCGGCAACCCTTTGAGGTGAAACACCTGATGCGCGGCTACTGGCAGCTGGGCTCTAACCCGCGTTTTTTGCTGCTGGCGCTGTCCAGCTGCATCCCTTTCAACGGCATGTTTCTTTATGTGCTGTCGGCACCGGCTTTTCTGGGCGAGCACTTGCAACTGGCCCCGCCCGATTTTTTCTGGCTGTTTTTGCTGACCATTGCCGGCATCATGACGGGCGCCTGGCTCAGCGGCCGCATGGCCGGACGCCTGCCGCCCAAGCAGCAAATACGCTACGGCTTTTCAGTGATGCTGCTGATGTCTGTGGTGAACGTCGCGGCCAATTTTGTGTGGGTGCCGCAGGCTTCATGGGCCATGTTTCCGATCGCCCTGTTTGCTTTTGGCTGGGCACTGATGGTGCCGGTGGTGACGCTGCAGGTGCTGGACTTGTACCCTGAGCGGCGCGGTATGGCATCGTCTTTGCAGGCCTTTGTCGGCTCGACGGCCAACGGTATTGTGGCCGGTGTGGTGGCGCCACTGGTGATGCACTCCACCCGGGCACTGGCAGTGACATCGCTGGGCATGCTGGGCATCGGCCTGCTGGCCTGGCTGTACTTGCACAAGCGCTGGCCCGAGATCGGACGCAGCATCAACGCGCACTGATGACCTGGTACGCAGGGCCTACAACTCGCGCTGGCTGACTTTTCCCTGGCGCGCCGAGTACTTGTTTTTGGCGTCGAGCTCCTCGACCTGCACGCGGCTGCTGCGCCCGTTGTAGACCGCCGCTTTGAGCCATTCGCATTCAAGCGCCAGCGCCGCCTCGTCGGCCAGCCGCGTGTGCCAGACTTTTTGTGCGCCGTCCCAGCGGTAGCCGCGCGCTTTGAGCGTGTCCTTCGCGTCAAAGGGCGCGTGGGTCGCTTGCAGGCGGTAAGTCGGCGTTCTTGCGGAATCGATGAGCCGCAACAAGCCACTGGTCCCGGTGCTGGGCAGCTTCGCCATCAAGACCGCCAGCAGCGCGTGGCAGTCCATTTCGGCGCGGTGCGCGTCATAAAACACACCCAGCTCGCCGGCCAGGGCCGTGAGCTTGGCCGAGCCGCGCCCCTCCTGGCTCCAGTCAATGTCGGCAAAGGAG
>CANIDW010000272.1 GCA_947466165.1 Comamonadaceae bacterium
ACGCCCTGAACCAGGCCGCGTTGTGCGGCGCGGCCCAGCGCGTCGACCGCTTTCTGGCCGCTGCCCTGGCTGTGAAACAGCAGGCTGGCGTCACGCCCGCCGGCCTTGGCGTAGGTACTCAGCAAGGTTTTCAGGCGCACGCCCTGCTCGCTGGCGCGGGGGTAGGCGTAGGTGAGTGCGCCGGTCGGGCAGACCGTGGTACAGGCGCCGCAGCCCACGCACAAATTGGGATTGACTTTGATCTGCTGGCGGTCTTTTTCGCTGCTGATGGCGCCGGCCGAGCAGATGTCGACGCAGGCATTGCAACCCACGGTCTCGTTGCGGCTGTGGGCGCAGAGCTTTTGCTTGTAGGCAAAAAACTTGGGCTTTTCAAACTCGCCCACCATGTCGCGCAGCTTGACCACCGTGGGCAGCAAGCCCGGCGTGGCCAGACCCGTGAAACCCGGCAGCGCAAAGTAGCCTTGTGGCGGCGCATGCAGCTTGATCAGCGGCTGCGCACCCAAATCCAGCACCAGGTCAAAGGCTTCGCTCAGCGCCTGGGGGGCGCGACCAAAGTCAATGGCGCCGGCCACTTTGCACACGGCCACGCAGGCGCGCTTTGAATCGCATTTGGCGCTGTCCACCTGGTAGCTCAGGTCGATTGCGCCTTCGGGGCAGGCCACCAAACAGGCATTGCAACGCGTGCACAAGTCCAGGTCAATCGCGTTGGTCTTGTCCCACTTCAGCTCAAAAGCGCCCAGCCAACCGCTAAGTTGCAGCGCTTGACCGCTGATCACAGGGTACTGGCGCTCTTGCGCGGGCTCAGGCGCATTGCCGGCCACACCCTGCGCAAAAATCGTCACGCTGAGGGTGTCAGACAGCATGGCAGCGACTTGCTCAGCCTGGTCCAGCGGACCCACGATCAGCAAACGGCCGCTGCTTTTGTAAGTGACGGTGGCCACCGGTTCTGGCTCGGGCAGGTGCGCGGCGGCCAGCAGCGCGGCCATCTTGGGGCTGGCGTTGGACGCGTCACGGCTCCAGCCGCCGGTCTCGCGGATGTTGACGAATTTGATGGTCGAGACGGCGCCCACCGTTTGCCCGGCAAGTTCAGCAAACAAGCGCTTTTCCTGGGTGCAGGCGACCACCACGTCGTCGCCGGACTGGATGGCCTTTTGAAAAGAAGCGGCCTCCCGGCGGCACAAAGCCGAATGCTGCGTCAGCGATTCATTCAGGGCTTCGCCCAGCGCCTGGCTCTTGAGCGGGATGGTTTGGTTGCAGTCGCAAATCAGTGTGGGCATGGTTTTCCTGGCGGGTGCCTTCGGGCACAAAGCCCGCTAGCGGGCTGTCGGGTGGATCAATGTCGGGCAAGGCAGCCTGCGTCTCTGGCGCTGAATGTGCCACTGAATCAGCTGCAGGGCCATTGGCGCTTTCCCGCGCCTGGTCTGCGGCAAGGGCAGGCGTTTTGTCCTTGTCTTCCTCTTCTTCAAAAAGATTGAGAAACTTGGCGCTGGCCATCTGCCGCAGCATCGACAACGGCAAGGGATCGGGAATGGAGTAGTCGTCGATGTAAATATCCAGGCGGTCCATCACATTGAAGTGCGGGTCTTCAAACAGTTTTTTCATGGCAGCGTTGCGCACACCGGGCTCAACGCCGCGGCTCATGAAAGGCTTGAAGTCGGAGTCCTTGGTCAACACCTTGACGTCATCGAGCGTCAAGGGAGTGGGCGCATCTTCCCCGGTGCTTTGCGGGGCAGCGCCGGCCGATGCCGGTGCAGCGGCCACCGCCCCCGACGCAGCCAAGGGCGCTTGAGTAGCCGGTTTCGCCGGCGCGGGCTCGTCCAGTGGCTTGCCTTGCAGCGCGTCGTTTTTGCGACGCGCCCAGCGCCCCAAAAACCCGTCGGGCCGGTCTTTGTTCTGCTCAGCCATGGCGCGGCCCGCCCGACTTCACAGTGCTGACACGCGCCGGGTTGCCAAAGCGGTCTTGTAGGGACTTGAAACTCTCGGGGCGTTTGCGGCGTTTGACGTCCAGCACATAGTGCTGATCGACAAAGGTCTGTATCCACAGCAGCACCTCGAGCGGAGCGGGCACCTGTTCGACAGATTCCTGCGCGTCCAGCCAACGGCCGGCATCGTGGTAACTCAGGGTGACGGTTTGCGGCACGGCAATGCACTCGTCTGTGATGGCGGGCTCTTCTTCCATGCGCCAGACCACCCAGAAGCAGGGCTGCTGCGTGGTCAGGTTCAACTCGTAGCCTTCGGCGTCGTCGCTGAAGAGCTCGACCTTGAAGCCCGGATGCAGCCAGCGCTCTTCCTGGTCGTCCCTGAGCAGCAGGCGCGGCGCACTGCCAAAACCATCCTCATGGGGAATGATTTCAGACAGACTCCAGCGCCAGGGCTGCCAACGGTTGTCAATGTGCTCACGCCGCATGACCACAGCCACCGCCACAAAAGGACGGCGCAGCCCGGCATCGGACTCTGGCGTGTGCAACTGAAAATCAGACATGGGCGCAGTGTAAGGGCCAGATGCCTGCACTCGGGTCTGTCAGGTCACTGGTGCAGGGTTGAACAGCACCAGCGCGTTGTGCAGCTTCCAGTGCTCGGCCCATGTTTTTTTGCGGCCGCTGGCAACTTCGAGCATGAGCTCAAAAAGTTCCCATCCCACGGCCTCGATGGTTTTTTCGCCGGTCGCAATGGTGCCGGCATTGACGTCCATCAGGTCGTGCCAGCGGCGCGCCAAATCACTGCGTGTGGCGACTTTGATGACCGGTACCTCGGCCAGGCCATAGGGCGTGCCGCGGCCGGTGGTGAACACATGCAAGTTCATGCCGGCGGCCAGCTGTAAGGTGCCGCAAATGAAGTCGCTGGCGGGGGTGGCGGTGTAGGTCAGGCCGCGATTTTTAAGCTTTTCACCCGGGGCCAGCACACCGGAAATCGGCGAGGTGCCGGACTTGACGATAGAGCCCATGGCTTTTTCGACGATGTTGGACAGGCCGCCTTTTTTATTGCCGGGCGTGGTGTTGGCGCTGCGGTCGGCGCCGCCGCGCTGCAAATAAGCGTCGTACCAGGCCATCTCGCGGACCATGGCCTTGGCCACTTCCGGACTGCTGGCGCGCGAGGTCAGCTGGTCAATGCCGTCACGCACCTCGGTGGTTTCAGAAAACATCACACTGGCGCCGGCGCGCACCAGCAAGTCGGTGCAAAAGCCGACCGCCGGGTTGGCGGTGACGCCGGAAAAAGCATCGCTGCCGCCGCACTGCACGCCCACCACCAGCTCTGAAGCCGGCACAGTCTCGCGCCGGCGCGCGTTCAGCCGCGTCAAATGCACTTCGGCCTGCCGCATGATGGACTCGACCATGGACATGAAGCCCACATGCGCATCGTCTTGCAGGCAGACCACGTCCAGCGCGGTGTCGCCGCTCTGGCGCACATCGATCAGCGGAATGCTGCCAGGCGGCAGCAAGCGCTCGGGCTGCAGTTTTTCGCAACCCAGGCTGACCACCATGACTTCGCCGCCGAAGTTCGGGTTCAGACTGATGTTGCGCAGCGTGCGTATGGGCACGATGGCGTCCGGTGCGTCAATCGCGACACCGCAGCCATAGGCATGTTCGAGTGACACGACGTCGTC
>CANIDW010000273.1 GCA_947466165.1 Comamonadaceae bacterium
GACTACGTGCCGCAGATGCTGCAAATCATCAACACACTGGAGCAAAAAGGTCTGGCCTACCGCGCCAGCAGCGGCGACGTCAATTACGCTGTGCGCAAGTTCCCGGGCTACGGAAAGCTCTCCGGCAAGTCGCTCGACGATTTGCGCGCCGGTGAGCGGGTGGCTGTACTCGACGGCAAGCAGGACCCGCTGGACTTCGTGCTCTGGAAGGCCGCCAAAGACAGTGAGCCGGCAGACGCCAAATGGCCCAGCGAATTCGGTCAGGGAAGACCCGGCTGGCACATTGAATGCTCGGCCATGAGCTGTGCCACGCTCGGCGAGAGCTTTGACATTCACGGCGGCGGTGCGGACCTGCAGTTCCCGCACCACGAAAACGAAATCGCCCAGAGCGAAGGCGCCAACGGCAAACCGCTGGCACGCTTTTGGGTGCACAACGGCTTTGTGCGGGTGGACAACGAAAAAATGTCCAAGAGCCTGGGCAATTTCTTCACCATCCGCGAAGTGCTGGCGCAGTACGACCCCGAAACGGTGCGATTTTTCATCCTGCGCGCGCATTACCGCAGCGCGCTGAACTACAGCGACGCCCATCTTGACGATGCCCGCAGCTCACTCAAGCGCTTTTACACCGCGCTCAGCCTGGTGGCTCCGGCGCCCATCACCATGGACTGGAACGAGCCCTATGCAACGCGCTTCAAGGCGGCCATGGACGAAGATTTCGGCACACCCGAAGCCATTGCCGTGCTGTTTGAATTGGCCGCTGAAGTCAACCGCCACCGATCTGCCCAGTTGGCCGGCTTGCTCAAAGCGCTGGGCGCTTGCCTGGGCTTGTTGCAAGGCTCGCCGGCGGCTTTTTTAAAGGCCGGTGCTGCGCTTGACGACGCCAGCATTGCCGGCCTGATCGCCGAGCGTGCGGCTGCCAAGCTCGCCAAAGATTTTGCCGGCGCTGACCGCATCCGCCAGGATCTGCTTGCGCAAGGCATCGTGCTCAAAGACTCACCCGCCGGCACCACCTGGGAGGCCAAGTCATGAAAACGCCCGCCAAAATCGGCCCGGCCACAGTTCAGCTGGTACAAGCCCAGGCGCCAGCCCTGAGCTTGCCCGCCTACTGGGATGAAGCCTGCAAGTACCTCGTCAAAAAAGACCGCGTGATGAAGCGCCTGATACCGCAATTCGGCGCGGTTGGTCTGCAGTCCCGGGGTGACGCCTTTGTCACGCTGGCGCGCAGCATCGTCGGCCAGCAGATTTCGGTGAAAGCAGCGCAAAGCGTCTGGAGCCGTTTTGAAGTGCTGCCCAAAAAAATGACCCCGGCCAATGTGCTCAAGCTCAAGGTTGATGACATGCGCGCAGCCGGACTGAGCGCGCGCAAGGTGGAATACCTGGTGGACCTGGCGCTGAATTTCGACGGTGGTGCGGTGCACGTCAAAAACTGGGAGACCATGGACGACGAGGCCATCATTGCCGAGTTGATCGCTATTCGCGGCATCGGCCGCTGGACAGCCGAGATGTTCCTTATTTTTCACCTGATGCGCCCGAACGTGCTGCCGCTGGACGATGTCGGTCTGATCAACGGCATCAGCAAGTCTTATTTCTCCGGCGAATCCGTCAGCCGCAGTGATGCGCGCGAAGTCGCCGGCGCCTGGGCGCCTTACTGCACCGTGGCAACTTGGTATATTTGGCGCTCGCTAGACCCCTTGCCGGTGGCTTACTGAGCCTTGCAATCGCTGACTTCGCGTGATCTGATTCAAACCCTGAACAACAAAGTTCCAAGGCCATGGCTAAAAAAATATTTCTCGATTTTGAGCAACCCATCGCCGACCTGGAGGTCAAGATCGAGGAGCTGCGCTACGTGCAGACCGAGTCGGCCGTTGATATCTCCGACGAGATCGACCAGCTTGCCAAAAAAAGCCAGCAACTGACCAAAGACATCTACAGCGATCTCTCCCCATGGCAGATCACCAAGATCGCCCGCCACGCCGAGCGCCCTTACACCCTGGACTACATCACCGAGATATTCACCGACTTTGTTGAGTTGCACGGCGACCGGCATTTTGCAGATGACCTGAGCATCGTGGGGGGTCTGGCGCGTTTTAACGGCAGTGCCTGCATGGTGCTGGGCCATCAGAAAGGGCGCGACACCAAAGAACGCGGTCTGCGCAATTTCGGCATGACCAAGCCCGAGGGCTACCGCAAGGCCTTGCGCCTCATGAAGACCGCAGAAAAATTCAAGCTGCCGGTGTTCACCTTCGTGGACACCCCTGGCGCCTACCCCGGCATTGACGCCGAAGAGCGCGGTCAGTCTGAGGCGATAGGCCGCAATATTTTTGAAATGGCGCAACTCGAGGTGCCCATCATCACCACCATCATCGGCGAAGGCGGCTCCGGCGGCGCGCTGGCCATTTCGGTGGCAGATCAGGTGGTCATGCTGCAGTACTCCATTTACTCGGTCATCAGCCCTGAAGGCTGCGCCTCTATCTTGTGGAAAACCTCTGACAAAGCCGAAGTGGCTGCCGACGCCCTCGGCATCACAGCCCACCGGCTCAAAGCCATGGGGGTGATCGACAAGATCGTTAACGAACCCGTGGGCGGCGCGCACCGTGACCACAAGCAGATGGCCGCTTTTCTCAAGCGCGCCCTCAATGACGCCTTCCGTCAGGTCAGTGACCTGAAGGTCAAGGAACTGCTGGACCGCCGCTACGAACGCCTGCAAAGCTATGGCCGGTTCACCGACACCAAAGCCGAAGCCCGGTAAGGCTCAAGCCCCGGGCGCTGCCAACCCGGCGCTGGCGGCATTGGCAGATTTTTCTGCTCCACTTTCCTGGCCGCTGGCCATCGCCTACAGCGGCGGCGCTGACTCCACCGCTTTGCTGCTGGCAGCTTGCGCTTGGCGGCCGGGGCAGGTCAGTGCCATTCATGTTCACCACGGCCTGCAGGCTGCAGCCGATAGCTTTGCGGCGCATTGCAGCGCTGTGTGCGCCGGCTTGGGCGTGCCCTTGCATACCGCCAGGGTTGACGCCCGGCACCAAAGCGGCCAGAGCCCGGAAGACGCTGCCCGCAATGCCCGCTACAGCGCGCTGGCCGATGGCGCCCGGGCGCTGGGCGTGCAGTCTGTGCTGCTGGGTCAGCATGCAGACGACCAGGTCGAGACCTTGCTGCTGGCCCTCAGCCGGGGTGCGGGCCTGGCGGGCCTGTCGGCCATGCCCGCGACTTTTGAGCGCGCGGGTGTGTTGTTTGCCAGGCCTTTGTTGGAGCTGCCGGCCGCCAGCCTGCGCGCCTGGTTGCTGGCGCAAGGCCTCACCTTTGTGGAAGACCCCAGCAACACGGACGAACGCTACACACGCAACCTGATTCGAGCCCGCTTGCTGCCGGCACTGCAGGATGCTTTTCCGGCATTCCGGTCCACCTTTGCGCGAAGTGCCGCCCACGCCGCGCAGGCGCAAAGCCTGCTGGACGAAGTGGCTGCGCAAGACTTGACTCTCATTGGCCAACCCCCAGCCATCGTCGCGCTGCAAGCCCTGTCCAGGCCACGCCAGGCCAATGTGCTGCGCCACTGGCTGCGCATGTCGTACGGCGC
>CANIDW010000274.1 GCA_947466165.1 Comamonadaceae bacterium
ATGGGCTAGCAGTCATAAAGCGCTCCTTGAAGTAGTTCCATACACAGCCGCAAGCTTTCAGGCTGCCATTGAAATGACCTTAACGGAAACTTGACGCAGCACAAAGATCTGCCTGCGAAATTCAGTTTTCCAGTTTTACCGGGCTGTCAGCCGGGTCGCTGGCGCAAGGTCCGGCTGAGCAGCGCCACCGGCAGCAGGCCGACCAGCACCAGGGCCAAGGCGGGCAAGGCGGCCTCGCCCAGGCGCTCGTCGCGCGCCAGCTGGTAAGCCACCACGGCCAGCGTGTCGCTGTTAAAAGGCCTGAGCACCAGCGTGGCGGGCAGCTCTTTCATCACATCGACAAACACCAGCAGGCCGGCGGCCGCCACCGAGCGCTGCAAGAGCGGCCAGTGCACTCGGCTGAGCAGCCCGAAGCCGGTGCTGCCCAGCATGCGGGCGCTGTCGTCCAGGCTGGCGGGAATACGCGAATAGCCGCTTTGAACCGACTGCAAGGCCACAGCGCAAAAGCGCACCAGGTAAGCCCACACAATGCCCAGCGCGGTGGCCGTGACCCAGTAGCCGACGCTGGTTTGCGGTGCCGCCGCCTGCAGCCAACCCACCGGCAGCAAAAGGCCGACCACAATCACGGCGCCCGGCACGGCGTAGCCCAGGCTGACGAGTTGCACGGCCGCACGGTTGAGCGCATGCGGGCGATGGCGCACGGCAAAAGCCAGCATCAGCGCGATCGCGGTGGCCAGGGCGGCCGTCAGTCCGGCCAGCCAGACGCTGTTGAAAGACCACTGCACAAAAGAAACCCAGGAGTGCGCATGCCAGTCAGCCCCCAGCGGGCGCAACATGAACAGCACAGGCAACACAAAGCCCAGCGCGATTGGCAGCGCGCACACCAGCCAGGCCGCCAGCGCCTGCCGCCCGCCCAGGGGCGTTGGCAAGGCGTCTGCCGCACCCGCGCGCCCGCCCCGGGCGACCGCAAAGCGCAAACGCTGCTGCGCGCCGCGCTCTATCTTGAGCAAGAGCGCCACCACCACCAGCAGCACGGTGGCCAGCTGCGCCGCAGCCATGCGGTTGTCCATGCTGAGCCAGGCTTTGTAAATGCCGGCCGTGAAGGTCTGGATGCCGAAGTAGCTCGAAACTCCAAAGTCGGCCAGTGTTTCCATCAGCGCCAGCGCCACGCCCGCAGCCACCGCCGGCCGGGCCAGCGGCAAGGCCACTTCGCGTATGCGGCGCGACAAGGGCGCGCCCAGCAGGCGGGCTGCCTCCATCAGATGCACCGCCCGCTCGCTCAGCGCCGTGCGCGCCAACAGATATACATAAGGGTAAAGACAAACCGTGAACACCAGCACCGCGCCGCCCAGGCTGCGCACCTCGGGCAAAAGCCTGCCCTGCCAGCCAAAAGCCTGGCGCAAGCCCTCCTGGAGCGGCCCGCCGTATTGCAAAAAGTCGGTGTACGCATAGGCCACCACATAAGCCGGCATGGCCAGCGGCAAAAGCAGCGCCCATTCAAAAGTGCGCCGGCCGGGAAAGTCAAACAAAGTCACCATCACGGCCGTGCCCATGCCCAGGGCGGCCACGCCCGCGGCCACGCACAGGCACAGCACCAGCGTGGTGGCGGCGTAGTCGGGCAGCACGGTACGGCCCATTTCCTGCAGCAGCAGCCAGGCCGGCCCGTCCAGCTGCGTCCACGTCAGCGCGATCGACAGCACGGGCAAGCTCAGCGCCAGCACCAGGCCAAAAAGCAGCGCAGAGGGTAAAAAACGACGAAGCATGGGTTCCAGAACAGGGGCCGGTCAAAGCCGGCAAGTGCAAATGAGAATTGTAAGCATCTACAATCGACTGCATGTTTTTGGATGTCTCCCAGCTCAGCGTTCACTACGCCGGCCGCACCCAGCGGGCGGTCGATCAGGTGTCTTTCAGCCTGCAGGCCGGCGAGATCGGCGTGCTGATCGGCCCTTCCGGCTGCGGCAAGACCACCCTGCTGCGCGCCGTGGCCGGACTGGAACGCGCCAGCGCCGGCAGCATCCGTCTGGCCGGTGACACGGTCAGCAGCCCGCAGCTGCATTTGCCGGCCGAGTCGAGGCGCATCGGCATGGTGTTTCAGGACTATGCGCTGTTTCCGCACCTGGATGTGGCGGGCAACGTGGGCTTTGGCCTGGCGCACCTGCCCCCCGCTGAGCGGCACGCGCGCGTGCAGGAATCACTGGCGCTGGTCGGCTTGGCCCAGAGCGGCCATTTGCATCCGCACCAGCTCTCCGGCGGGCAGCAGCAGCGTGTGGCACTGGCCAGGGCACTGGCACCCAAGCCCCGCCTGTTGCTGCTCGAAGAGCCCTTTTCCAACCTGGACGTGGACTTGCGCGAACGCCTGGCCCATGAAGTGCGCGGTATTTTGAAAGCCGCCGGGGCCACCGCTTTGTTTGTCACGCACGACCAGCTGGAAGCGTTTGCCATTGGCGACCGGATCGGCGTGATGCACGAAGGCCGCTTGCAGCAATGGGACGAAGCCTACGCGCTGTACCACCGGCCGGCCACCCGTTTCGTCGCCGAATTCATTGGCCACGGCGTGTTTGCCCATGCGCAGATTTCGCTGCGCGAGTCGCATGTGGTGGTGTCCACCGCTCTGGGTGATCTGAATGACATGGAAGAGTGCCCACTGCCCGGCGCCTATGCGGACGGCTTGTGCGACGTGCTGCTGCGCGCAGATGACATCGTGCATGACGACGACTCACCCGTGAAAGCGCAAATTTTGCGCAAGGCCTTTCGCGGCTCCGAATTTTTGTACACCCTGCGCCTGCAAAGCGGCGAAACCGTCATGGCGCATGTGCCCTCTCACCATGATCATGCGCTGGACGAGTGGATAGGCATACGTGCAGAAGTTGAGCACGTGGTGACATTTCCCCGCGTGGTGAGTTAAGAACGCAGACACGGGGAGATGGATCCCCGCCTTCGCGAGGATGACGACTCCAATGTGATCTTGGATCCCCGCCTTCCCGAGGCTGACGGATCGGGTGTTTTGTCTTTGCTGTGTTCCCCGTCATTCCTGCGCAGGCAGGAATCCATCCCCTGGGGCCTTGGCGGACCGCAGGCTTTCAACTTCGCGTTGCAGGTCGCAGGCCCAGGTGCGGCGGTCGCGGCCCAGGGCCAGGGTGGGGCTGCCGATGGTCACTTCGGCCAACAGGCCGCGCGCGCTGAGCGTGCGCCAGAGCGAGGCAACCAGGGTGTCGTCATCAATGAAACGTGGTGCCATACTGAGCTGCCCGCTGTGCCGGTCCACAAAACGCAGGGCCATCGGCTGCACTGGCACGTTGGCGCTGATGGCGGCCTGGATCAAATTGGCATGAAAGGGTTTGAGCGTCAGGCCGTCACCGGTGGTGCCTTCGGGAAATACCGCCAGCACCTGACCTTCCTGCAAATGCGCCACCATGTGATGCACCACGCGGTGCGCATCGCGCCGCGACTCACGTTCAATGAACAAGGTGCCGGCACCTGTGGCCAGCGTGCCGACCAGCGGCCAGCGCTGCACTTCAGACTTGGAGACAAAGCGGCAATAGCCGGCTGA
>CANIDW010000275.1 GCA_947466165.1 Comamonadaceae bacterium
AGGCCATGATGCCGGCCCCGCAGTAAAGCACCCAGCGAGGAAAGCTGTCCGGGTTTGTATGGACAGGCTTGGGGGCGAGTTGGGCTTGGCTCATGTGGTCTTGATTTGCAGAGTGCGGGGGTCCAGCTGCTCGTCTTCAGTGAGCGTGCGTGCATTGGCTGATAAACCTGTGTTCTGGGTCCAAGCCTGACGCAATTTGTCAGATACGGCCTGAACATCAGGCACAGCACGCAAGGTCGGCTCGGGCTTACTGATCCGCCATGGACGCACACTGGGCCATAAATGAACCCAGGCAATACTGTCAGAGCCCTGCAAAGCCAAGGTGATATCGCCAAAACCATCTTTGAGTACACGTACGTCAGCGGAGGCAATCTGCTTGAATGGCAAATTAAAAGATACCGTCAGCACAATCCCTAGCCGCATCACCACCCGCTTGCTGGTCACTGTATAGACCGTGGTGCGCGCAGTGAACCAGGCCAGTGCCCAGACAGACAACATACCAATCACTGCAAGCGGAGCAATCCATTTGACAGACAAAACAACAGCCAACAGTCCAGCGCCAGATTCCAGAGCCGGCCAGGCGCAAGCCAAGATCAAGGCCGCAAAATAAAACCCGAGTTTTTTCAGGTGAAAGGCTGAATTGGCCAAAGCACTTACATCGGGCGATCCCTGCCAGACGATGACTTCATCGTCCGGCAGGCGCTCCGGCAAACCGAATTGCGGTTCAAATTCGTACTCGTGACCAAGGTTTTCGATGGGCATGTCTGCTTCCTCAACAGGCTTTGAAGACTAAAAATGGCTTTGAAAGTCTTGATTAAATCAAGGGCTCACTGCGCTTGACGTCGGCATACAAAGTGCCGCCGCCGTAGTAGGCGCTGATTTTTTCTTCTTCCAGCTTGGTCACCTGGTTCGGGTTACGCAGGGCTGGAACTGCCGCAAAATGCCGCGCATACACAGAATGCACTTCGACCTGGTTTCTGCGGATCACAGAGAAAGCGATGGGCAGCAGCACGGTGCGACCGTCAGGGATTTCGACCTCAAGATAACGGAACATCATCTCTGCGGAATCAATCCAGATATCTTTGACAGTGCCACCTTGCTTGCCGTCGCCAGCCATCACAGGCAGTCCACGCGGATCAACGTCTTGCACTGCAACGGTGTAATCGCTGGCAATGCGCAGCGGCTGAATCAAAGGGGCGCCGTGCGAGGTCATTTCCGGGACGTCCTCACGGCTGGCGTAAGCGCCTGGGCCTACAGCAGCCCGCATGGCATCACCCTTGGGTTCAATGGGCGCACCAGACGTGGGGCTGGTGGCCACAGCGTTGTACGCAGGCTCTTTGCGGGTGAGGTCTGGAACTGTCACACTTTTGCCACCTTCGAGCAAAAATGTTTTAGGCTCGGGTATTGGAAACCCTTTGACCACTGCACGGCCAGAGCTGCTGGACTCCAACGGGTAGCCCTCGCGGTGACCTTCTTGAACAAGATAGTAAATCAGGCCGGCGAAAAAAATCCAAAAAGCATAGAGCAATATTTGGGCTAGATCGACGTAGCCTGTGATGTTTCCTACAGTTTGCATGGCGACTTCTCCTTATGAACAACTAAATGCGTGACTCGGTCAAGCCGAGGGTTGGTGGTGGAACGGGCGAAAAAGATCTGCTGCGTTTGACCAAGGGGCCAACCGCAATCAGGGTGAGGAACAGCAAAAGCATTTCGACGTGATAAACCATGCTGTAAGCAACAGATGGGTCCGTCAAAGCCGGGCCCATGTCTCCCCGGCTGCTCAGTGCGGTGATGGTGTCGCGCAAGGCGCCACCCAAAAACATGGAGATGCCAGCTGCGGCCGATTGCACGGCACCCCAGGCCCCCAAGGCCAGGCCGACATAAGCGGCTTCCATGCGCATGGCTGTGAACAAGGTGCCGACGGCAAACAAACCGCTGCCAAAGCCAATGCCCAATGCACCCACCCGGAAAAGCCAGCCGGCCTCCAGAGGCGCTGAAAAAATCACTGCTGAAAATGCAGGCAAGCCAGCCAGCGCGCCATAAGCTGCCAAGCGCATGGGGTCTATGCCACGGGCCAATTTACGGCCCGCCACGTAAAAACCCAGCAAACCACCTGCTGCCAGCATGGCTGTGAGCGCACTGGTGGCACCCACACTCAGCCTGAGAATTTCGCCACCATAGGGCTCAAGAATGATGTCTTGCATGTTGAAGGCCATGGTGCCCAAAAAGGTGGCCCACAGAAAGCGGCGAGCTTGCGGTAATTCAATGAACTCAGCCCAGACGGCTTTGAAAGGGCGACGAACTTGATTTTTCAGCGCCGCCACACGTTGCGGGTTGCGTGGCTCCTGTTTCCACAACGCAATGCCATTGAGAAGCAAGACCACCAAGGCCGTACCTTGCACCACCTGGACTAATTTTTCAGGCGTGAAGTCAGCCAGCAAAAAGCTGTAAATCAAACTACCCGCGACGGCGCCTACCAAAAGCATGGTGTACATCAGCGCCACCACACGCGGCCGGGTTTCTTCACTGGCCTGGTCGGTTGCCAGTGCAAGCCCTGCAGTTTGGGAGGTTTGCAGGCCTGCACCCACCATCAAGAAGGCCATGGCGGCAGCACCTTGGCCTACCCAGTCGGGCACCGGAACCTGTCCGCGACCCGACAACACCAGCAAGGCAAACGGCATGACTGCCAGGCCTAAGAATTGAATCAAAGTGCCGCCCCACATGTAGGGGATACGTCTCCATCCAAAAGCAGAAACGTGGACATCTGATTGGTAGCCCGTCACAGCGCGAAACGGCGCAACCAGCAAAGGCAGCGCCAGCATCATAGAAACCAGCCATGCCGAAACACCCAGCTCAACGATCATGACCCTGTTCAAGGTGCCGATCATCAAGGCCGTGGTGATGCCCATCGTGAGTTTGAACAAAGACAGGCGAAGCAATCGCGCCATCGGTAAATCAGCGCTGGCAACGTCAGCAAACGGCAGCCAGCTCGCTGGCATGAGCTTGGCGTATTTAGCAAACGTTTTAGCTCTCATGCGCGTAACCACTCCATGGCTTGAGATTTGTAAAACCCGCTGGAGACGCGGTGACTGCGCCCGCATTTCCAATCAGTCAGCGATTCATGGCTTGCCATCAGCTGGGCAATTCTTTTTTCCGCCATCGGCTCTAACCATGGCGCGCGGTCACTTCGGGGCAGCAGACGGCCCACCGAAATCATGGCTGCCAGAAATGGCGTGCGTGGCGCAAAAGTAAAGACGATAGATCCGCTGGTGCGTTCCGCCAACTGAGCCAGTGCCTGCACTGCGTCATCTGTCTGGTAATGAATGATGGAGTCCATGGCCACCACATGGTCGAAGTGACCGAGCGCTTTGTCCAGCATGTCGCCGCTGTGAAACTCCACCAGGTGTGACACATCGGCAGGAATTCTTTCGCGGGCCAAATCGACCAGAGTCGGCGACAAATCAATGGCCACAACCTGCGCACCCAGGCGGGCAGCTTCTACGGCCAGTGCACCCGTGCCGCAGCCGGCGTCCAAAATGCGCTTGCCA
>CANIDW010000276.1 GCA_947466165.1 Comamonadaceae bacterium
AAAGCCGGGGGCGCCGAGTTTTTTGCCGTTCAGGTCGGCCGGGGTTTTGATGCCGGTCTTTTTGAGCGACATGACCGATGCGGGCGTGTTGTTGTAGACCACCATCACAGCCACAGGCTTGTTGGGTGCGTCTGGGTTGTTGGCGTGGAACTCCATGAGCGAAGCCAGATCAGCAAAGCCCATGTCGTAAGTGCCGGAGGCCACGCGGGTCACCGCGCCGCCGGAGCCGTTGCCGGCGTCGACTGTGACGTCCAGCTTTTCATCTTTGAAATAGCCTTTGGCCAAGGGCGTCAGGAACAGGGCGGCAGGGCCTTCAAAGCGCCAGTCGAGCTGGAACTTGATCGGAGTGTTTTGCGCTTGAGCAGCACCCATGGTCAGTACGGCGGCCAGTGCCAGTGTTGTTTGGAGGAAAGTGCGAGTTTTCATGGGTACTTCCAGTTAAAAGTGAGGAGTAAAAACTTTTGCAATAAATGTGCCAGTTGGCCGCTTATGCGAGTTCAGCCTTCTATTCTCGGTCAGCTTGCTCTGCCAGACGACCGGACCGCTTGGAAAATTGTTCGGACATACCCTGAAATAAGCTCAATTCCATGGGCTTGACTGAGAAGATGTACTCGGTTCAAGGTTTTGTGAGCCAAAGTGTATACACCTAATCCATACAAAAAATCAGCATAAACCCCATGGTCGGGTCGGGGATGGATTCCTGCCTGCGCAGGAATGACAGGAGGGCGCAGGAATGACAGGAGGGTGCAGGAATGACAGGAGGGCGCAGGAATGACGGGAGGGCGCGGCAATGACGGGAGGACGCAGGAACGACGGCCCCTGTCCGTCATCCTCGCGAATGCGGGGATCCATCCCCGCTTGCCATCCCCGCTTTTTTTTCAGCCCAGCAAGTCATGCAGGCTGCGCGCAATCACCTTGGTGGCGCGGCGCAGGTCTTCCAGGTCCAGACGCTCGTCTGCGCGTTTGGCGTGGGACTCGAGCACGGTGCGCGGGCCTGCACCGTAGAGCACGCCCGGGATGCCGGCCTCGCCGAAGATGCGCACGTCGGTGTAGAGCGGTGTGCCGCAGGCCGGGATGGGCTCTTTGAACAGCGCGGTGGCGTTGCGTTGCAGGGCTTCGGCCAGGGGCAGGTGGCCGGGCAGGGGCTTGAGGGCTTTGGACAGCAGCATGCGGCGCACGTCCACATGAATGCCGTCGTCGGTGCGGCCTAGGTTGAAGTCGGCCACAGCCGCGGCAATCACGGCGCGTATGCTGGCTTCCACGGCCACCGGATCTTCTTCGGGGATCATGCGGCGGTCCAGCTTGAGCGTGACTTTGCCGGGCACCACGTTGGTGTTGGTGCCGCCTGAGATAAATCCGACATTCAGGTAAGGGTGGGTGATGCCCTCAACATTGGACGTGATGTTTTTGTAGAGCGCGTTTTGCGCGTACAGCGCCGTCAAAATGCGGTTGGCGCCTTGCAGCGCGTCGATGCCGGTGTGTGGCACGGCGGCGTGGGCCATCTTGCCGTGCACCGTGAGCTCCATTTGCAGGCAGCCGTTGTGTGCGGTGATCACCTGGTAGCTAAAGCCTGCGGCAATCACCAGGTCAGGGTGGATGATTTTGTTTTCCAGCAACCAGGCCGGGCCGACTTCGCCGCCGAATTCTTCGTCGTAGGTGAACACCAGCTCAATGCCACCTTGCTTGGGTTTGGCCACGGCTTCGAGCGCGCGCACGGCAAAGGTGAAGGTCGAAAAATCGCATTTGCTCACTGCAGCGGCGCGGCCGTAAATCTTGCCCGCTTCAATCTCGCCGCCGTAAGGGTTCTTGGTCCAGCCTTCGCCGGGCGGCACCACGTCACCGTGCGCGTTCAGCGCGATGGTGCGGCCACCCGCGCCGTAGTGGCGGCGCGCCACCAGGTTGGTGATGCTCTCCAAGCCTGCTGCCTGCACGGCGGCTTGGGGCACTTCATGCTTTTCAACCGGCAGGCCCATGGCTTCGATCAGCCCGGCAGCGCGCAGCGCGTGCGGTGTGTTGTTGCCGGGCGGTGTGTCGGTGGGCACGCGGATGAGTTCTTGCAGGAACTTCACCTGCTCGTCAAAGTGGGCGTCGATCCAGGCGTCGAGTTGGGCGTAGTTTGTACTCATGTTTTCAGTGTCCAGAGGGGTCAAGGTGGGTCAGCAAATGCATGAAGGCTTCGAACGCCAGTTGCATGTCGTCGTTGGTGCTCGATTCAAGCGGGTTGTGGCTGATGCCCGAGTTCTGGCCGCGCACAAACAGCATGGCTTGCGGCATGATTTCATGCAGCTTCATGGCGTCATGACCGGCGCCACTGGGCATGCGGTGCAGCGGCAGGCCCAGTGAGCTGACAGCCGCCTCCCAGCGCGCTTGCCAGGCCGGCGCGCTGGGCGCAGCGGCGGCGCGCATGCTTTCTTCGGCGGTGTAACGCAGACCGCGCTTCTCGCAAATGCGCTGCAAGGCTGCCAGGATGTCGGCTGCCAGTGCGTCGCGCTGTGCATTGACCGGCGCGCGCATGTCCAGTGAAAACAAGCAGCGCCCCGGCACCACATTGACAGAGCCGTTAGGCACTTGCAGCATGCCGATGGTGGCCACAGAGTCGCCGTCTGTGAGTGCGCGTTGCTCCACATACAAAGCCAGTTCGGCCAGCGCGGTGGCGGCGTCGGCGCGCCGGTCCATGGGCGTGGTGCCGGCGTGGCTGGCGGTGCCGATGATCTCGCACTGCATGCGTATGCTGCCGTTGATCGAGGTGACGATACCCAGCGGCATGTCCAGCTCGTTGAGCACCGGGCCTTGCTCAATGTGCAACTCGACAAAGCCCAGGTAGTCAGCCGGCTCGCGCTGCAGCTTGGGGATGTCGTCAATGTTCAAGCCCGCGTGTTGCATGGCCTGGCGCATGGTGATGCCGTCAGCGTCTTGTTGCTCCAGCCATTCGGGCTTGAAGTCGCCAATCAATGCGCCCGAGCCTAAAAAAGTGGCCTTGTAGCGCTGGCCTTCTTCTTCCGCAAAGGCGACCACTTCAAAGTGAAAGGGCAAGCGCTTACCCTGGCGGTGCAGTTCGCGCACGCAAGCCATGGGCGTGAAGATGCCCAGCCGTCCGTCGTACTTGCCGCCGTTGCGCACCGTGTCGTAGTGCGAGCCGGTCATCAGGGTTTTAGCCTTGGGCGTTGCGGCGCGGTAGATGCCAACCACATTGCCCACTGCGTCGATGCTCACGTCATCAAAGCCGCAGTCGCGCATGCTGTTCACGATGGCTTGCGCGCAGGCGCGATGCGCGTCGGTCAGGTACGTGACTGTGAGCTGACCTTTGTCGGCATAGCCCGGGTCGCTGAAAGCGCTGAGATCTTCCTGCCAGTCCCACAGCTGGTTGCCCAGCACCGGCTCGTAGCCGAACTTGTCGTTGAGCCGGATCTCTGCAATGCGGTTGATGTTGCGCAGGCACTCCTGCCGCTCAAACTCCGGGTGGCCGTGCAGCCGCCTTGAAAAAGTCTCAATGATCTGCTGCTTGTTCAGCCCCAAGCCACGCGG
>CANIDW010000277.1 GCA_947466165.1 Comamonadaceae bacterium
CCTTTGGCGCGCACCTGCAAAAAACCTATGGCATCACGCTGGCCTACCACCACCACATGGGCGCCTATGTCGAGTCGCCCGACGACCTGGACCGCCTGATGGCGCTGACAGACCCCGCCAGCGTGGGCCTGCTATACGACACCGGCCACGCCTACTTTGGCGGCGCCACCAAGCCCGACCTGCTGCTGAAAAAACACGTGGCCCGGGTGGTGCATGTGCACTGCAAGGACGTGCGGCCCCAGGTCATTGCGCAGGCGCGCAACGACGGCTGGAGTTTTCTCAATGGCGTGCTCAACGGCACCTTCACCGTGCCCGGTGACGGCGTGATTGATTACGACGCCATTTTGAGCACCCTGCATGCAGCCGGTTACCAGGGCTGGCTGGTGGTCGAAGCCGAGCAAGACCCGGCTTTGGCCCCCAGCTATGCCTATGCGCAAAAAGGCTTTCAGACGCTGCGCTGCATTGTTGATCGCCTGAACAAAACTCCGGCGGGTGCTTGACATGGTGAGCCCCCTGCTGGTCAAGGCGGCGCCGCATGGCCGTGAGATTGTCAACGTCACACCCGAGCGCGCCGGCTGGACTTATGTCGGCTTTCGCGCCCTGCGTCTGGCAACCGGCGAGACAGAAAGCCTGAACACCGGCGACAAAGAACTGTGCCTGGTGGTGCTCAGCGGCACCGTCGATGTGACCGTGCAAGGCCAGCGCTTTGCCGGGCTGGGTGTGCGCGACAGTGTGTTTGACGACGTCGCGCCGGCTGCTATTTATGTGCCACCGGGCCAGGCCCTGAGCGTTGCGGCCACGCGCAGCGCAGAGATCGCCTTGTGCACGGCGCCTGCCACCCAGGCGCCACGTCCGCTGCGGGTGATTGATCCGGCCGGCATGCGGCGCAGCGTACGCGGCACGGGCAGCAACACGCGCTATGTCTGCGACATCCTGCCGCACGACGACCCGGGTGCAGAGCACTTGCTGGTGGTTGAAGTCACCACCCCGGCCGGCCACTCGTCGAGCTATCCGCCACACAAACACGACAGCGAAACGCCACCCACCGAAACTCAGCTGGAAGAGACCTATTACCACCGGCTCAATCCGCCGCAGGGCTTTGCCTTTCAGCGCGTCTACACCGATGACCGCAGCCTCGATGAAGCCTGCGCCGTCGAGGACCATGATGTCGTGATGGTGCCGCGTGGCTACCACCCGGTGGTGGCGCCGCATGGCTATGCGCTGTATTACCTCAATGTGATGGCCGGGCCGCAGCGTTTCTGGGTCTTCCGCAATGACCCGGCCCATGAATGGATGATTGCCAAGCCACCCGCTGTCTAAGCGCCTTGAACCGAAGGACTTTTTAAAATTCGATGACGCATTTACTCAATCTTCTGGCTGCCATTGCGCTGCTGGTCTGGGGCACGCACCTGGTACGCACCGGCATCCTGAGGGTGTTTGGCGCCGACCTGCGTGACATCCTGACACGCAGCATCAACAACCGGCTTGCGGCAGCCCTGGCGGGCCTGGGCGTAACGGCCCTGGTGCAGTCAAGCACCGCCACCGCGCTCATCATCTCTTCCTTTGTCGGACAAGGGCTGGTGAGCCTGCCCCTGGCACTGGCGGTCATGCTGGGCGCCGATGTCGGCACCAGCTTGATGGCGGTCTTGTTTTCTTTTGACTTGTCCTGGCTCTCACCACTTTTCATTTTTATCGGGGTGGTGTTGTTCATCTCCAGGCCGGACAGCAACGCCGGACGTTTTGGCCGCGTGCTGATTGGTCTGGGGCTGATGCTGCTGGCACTGCGCCTGGTGACAGAAGCCACCGGCGTGCTGACAGCCGCACCTGCTGTCAAAGCGCTGCTGACCTCTCTGAGCAGCGACCTGCTGCTGGAGATCACCGTGGGCGCTTTTCTGGCCCTCGTTTCATATTCAAGTCTGGCCATCGTGTTGCTGACTGCCACGCTGGCAGCTTCGGGGGTGGTGCCGCTGGAGGTGGCGCTGGGACTGGTACTTGGCGCCAACCTGGGCAGCGGCCTGCTGGCCGTGTTGACCACGGCCCGCTCGGCCGTCGAAGTTCGGCAAGTGCCTCTGGGTAACCTGATCTTCAAGGTGCTGGGGGTGGCACTGATGATCCCCCTGCTGAGCCTGTGGCTCACCCATGTACGCCCCTTTTTGGGTGAGCCGGCCAGTGTGGTGGTGCTGTTTCATCTGAGTTTCAATGCGCTGGTGGCGTTGGTCTTTCTGGGCCTCACAACACCGATTGCCCGCCGTGTCGAAGCCTGGCTACCCAAGCCACCCAAGACCACGCTGGGTGGCCGCTCGCACCATCTGGACCCCTCCGCGCTGGCTACACCCTCGCTGGCGATCTCTTGCGCGGCCCGCGAGGCGCTGCACCAGGCCGACGTGGTCGAAACCATGCTGCGCGGGCTGCTCGAAGTCATCAAGCGCGGCGACCTGGCACTGGCGCAAGAGCTGCGCAAGATGGACGATGTGGTCGATTCGCTGTACTCGTCCATCAAGTACTACCTCACCAAAATATCCCGCGAAGCACTGGCCGAAGACGAGAGCCGGCGCTGGACCGACATCATCAGCTTCACCATCAACATGGAGCAGGTGGGCGACATCATCGAGCGCATCCTGATCGATATCGAGGACAAAAAGATCAAACCCGGGCGGCGCTTTTCAGAAGCGGGCATGGCTGAAATCTGCGAGCTTCATGCCAGGCTGATCGACAATCTGCGCCTGGGCATGAGCGTGTTTCTCAATGGCAACGTGCGCGATGCACAAAAGCTCCTTGAGGAAAAAGCCCGTTTTCGTGATCTTGAACGCGCCTACGCCGGCACTCACCTGACCCGGCTTTCCGAGCAAACGGTGCAAAGCATAGAGACCAGCTCACTGCACATTGACCTGATCAGCGACCTCAAACGCATCAATTCGCACATCTGCTCGATTGCCTACCCCATCCTCGACTCAGCCGGCGCGCTGGCTCCCAACCGGCTGCGCCAGGCCAGCGTGCTCAACAGTGACAGTGGTCCGGCCGGCTGACGTGGGGCTTGACCGCAGGCCGCCGCTTCAGTAAGCTCCGGCGATGCGTTTTCGACCCCTCAAGCCCTTTTTAGCACCCTGTCTGGCCTTGGCCGTGATTATCTGGTCGGGTTCGGCGGCGGCGCAAAACACCCCCGCGGCCAGTGACGAGCTCGGCAGCTGGCTGGCCCATAAAGGCCTGCTCTCGCAAATGACGCAGGCAAGCCAAAGCGTCACCAACAAAGCCTCTGAGCTGGTGGTTCACGCCATGGGCTTTCTGGGCGTGCCTTACCAGCGCGGGGGTGGCTCGATTGAAACCGGTTTTGACTGCAGCGGCTTTGTCAAAGCCATTTTCGAGCAGACGATCGGCCTGGCCCTTCCCCGCAAAGCCGAACAACAAGCCGCTGATAGGTATCTAACTCAGCTGGATTTAAGAATGCTGTAAGTAAAACAATTCCGATCTCAGGTTGCATTCTGCGAAGTTGGTTAGCCAAATCAATTCCATTAG
>CANIDW010000278.1 GCA_947466165.1 Comamonadaceae bacterium
CAGGAAGTTTATTTCGGCAGCGGCAAAACATTCGAGAAAGCTGTTTGATGCAAACCGGAACCGCCCCGCTCCTCAAGGTCGGCGAATTGTGCGCCTGGTATGGTGCCGCGCAAATTCTGTACGACGTGGGCCTGGAGGTCCGACGCGGCGAAGTGGTCGCCCTGATGGGTCGCAATGGCGCCGGCAAGTCCACCACCATCAAGTCCATCATCGGCATGCTTGAAAAGCGCAGTGGCCACATCAGCTTCATGGGCCACGACATGGCCCGCGCCGAGCCGCACCAGGCGGCGCGTCTGGGCATGGGCTTTGTTCCGGAAGACAGGCGTATCTTCACCGACCTCACCGTGATGGAAAACCTGGAGGTCGGTCGCCAGCCGCCACGCCGCTGGCCCGACGGCAGCCAGGCGCCCGGCTGGTCGCCGGAGCGCCTGTTCAAGTTGTTTCCCAATCTGGGTGAAATGCCGCAGCGCCTGGGCGGGCGCATGAGCGGCGGCGAGCAGCAGATGCTGACGGTCGCCCGCACCCTGATGGGCAACCCTTTTCTGGTCTTGCTCGACGAGCCGTCCGAAGGTGTGGCGCCGGTGATCGTCGAGCAGATGGTGCAGATGATCCTCGAGCTCAAAACGCAGGGCGTGAGCATCCTGCTGTCTGAGCAAAACATGCACTTTGCCGAGCTGGTGTCTGACCGCGCTTACGTGCTCGAAAAAGGCCAGCTGCGCTTTGAGGGCAGCATGGCTGAGCTGGCCGCCAACGAAGCTGTGCGGCGCGACTACCTCAGCGTTTGAAGCCAGGCCAGCCGCATGTCATCAGCCCGAACTTTGCACATCAGCGTTAACGGCGTGCAGCAAACGCTGGCCATCTCCCCCGAGGCTTCGCTCTTGCATCTGCTGCGCAACGACTTGCTGCTCAACAGCCCGAAATACGGCTGCGGCCTGGGTGAGTGCGGCGCCTGCACTGTGCTTGTAGATGGTGTGGCTGCGCGCGCCTGCGTGATACCGGCCGCCGGCGTGGCCGGACGCCAGATCACCACGCTCGAAGGCCTGGGTTCGGCAGGCGCGCTGCATCCGGTGCAGCAAGCCTTCATTGACGCGCAGGCCGCGCAGTGCGGCTACTGCCTGAGCGGCATGATCATGATGACGGCCTCGCTGTTGGCGCACACACCCGAGCCGACCGAGCTGCAGATTCGTCAGGCGCTGTCGGGCAACCTGTGTCGCTGCGGCACGCACCTTGAAATCATCGACGCGGTGCAGCGCGCCGCCCGGCTGATGGCGCAAGCACGCACGGCTGCCGCTGCCTCAACGGCCTCACAGGCCTGATACCCGCATGAGCCGATCCCGCACGCCACTGACTCGCGCAGATTTTCATGCCGCCACCGGCGTGCTGCTGGTCACGCGCGAGCCGCCGGCACCGCCGCCCCCCGTCAAGGGTCAACCGCCTTTTGTGGGCGGCAACCCGGCCGAAGGGCTGGAGATTTTGCTGGCGGTCTGGGATGACGGCAGCGTCACCGCGCTGAACGGCCATGTGGACCTGGGCACCGGCTTGCGCACAGCGCTGGCGCAAATCGTGGCCGAGGAACTCGACGTCAGCCTGGACCGTGTTCACATGGTGCTGGGCGACACCGCACGCGCACCCAACCAGGGCGGCACCATCGCGAGCGCCTCCATACAAATTCATGCACAGCCTATGCGTGTCGCAGCAGCCCAGGCGCGGGCCTGGCTGCTGGCACGGGCCGCCCAACAACTCGGCACCGAAGCTGGTCTTTTACAGGTCGATGACGGCGTCATCCGTGTGGCCGGCGCACCGGCAGACAGTCCGTCCAGGGCTTATGGCGAGTTACTGACCGGGCAACACGTTGAGCTGACGGTTACCCTTGGCACGCCGCTCAAGTCACCGGCCGATTACCGCGTGGTCGGCAGCAGTGCGCCGCGCGTGGACATACCGGCCAAGGCCACCGGCGAGCTGGTGTTTGTGCACGACATGCGCGTGCCCGGCATGCTGCACGGTCGTGTGGTGCGCCCGCCCTACGCCGGCGCCGACCACGGCGACTTCATCGGCAACACCCTGGAGTCGGTGGACGAATCTTCGATCGCCCATATCCCCGGCATCCGCAAGCTGCTGGTGATCCGTGACTTTGTCGGCATTGTTGCTGAGCGCGAAGAGCACGCCGAGCAGGCGCTGCGCGAATTGCGTGTGCGCTGGAAAGCCTGGCCGGGCTTGTCGCCGATGGACGATCTGGCCCTGGCCTTGCGCAACAACCCCGCGACCCGGCGCACGCTGGTGGACGATGGTGATGTGAATGCTGCCTTGGCCGGCGCTGCGCAAACACTCCACCGTGACTACGTCTGGCCCTACCAGATGCACGCGTCGATCGGGCCCTCGTGTGCCTTGGCCGACTGGCAGTCCGATCGCCTGACGGTCTGGACCGGCAGCCAGAGCCCGCATGTGCTGCGCGCCGATTTATCCCGTCTGATGGGCCTGCCCGATGTGCAGATTGATGTGATCCGCATGGAAGCCTCGGGCTGCTACGGCCGCAACTGCGCCGACGATGTGACAGCCGATGCCGCCTTGCTGTCGCGCGCGGTCGGCCAGCCGGTGCGTGTGCAACTCACGCGCGAGCAGGAGCACGCGTGGGAGCCCAAGGGCGCGGCTCAGCTGATGCAGGTGCAAGGCGGTTTGAATGCCGATGGCTCGGTAGCCGCCTATGACTTTCAGACCAGCTACCCGTCCAACGGCGCGCCCACGCTGGCCCTGCTCCTCACGCGCACCGTGGAGCCGGTGGCGCAAGCTTTTGAGATGGGCGACCGCACTGCCAGGCCGCCCTACGACTATGCCAATTTGCGCGTGGCGGTCAACGACATGGCGCCCATGGTCCGGGCCTCCTGGCTGCGCGGCGTGTCGGCGCTGCCCAACTCCTTTGCGCACGAGTCTTACATCGACGAGCTGGCCACGGCCGCTGGCGTGGACCCGGTCGAGTTCCGTCTGCGCTACCTCAGCGAGCCGCGCGCCGCCGAGCTGGTGCGCATGACGGCCGAGCGCGCCGGCTGGAAAGTCCACACGCAGCCCGGCGGGCAGAGCGCGCCCGCTGACCCGGATGTGCTGCACGGCCAGGGCGTGGCTTACGCGCGCTATGTGCACAGCAAATGGCCGGGCTTTGGTGCGGCCTGGGCCGCCTGGGTGGCGGACGTCGAAGTCAACCGCAAGACCGGCGAGGTGCATGTGCGCCGCGTGGTGGTCGGGCATGACGCCGGCACCCTGATCAACCCGGCCGGCGTGCAGCAGCAGATTCACGGCAACGTGTTGCAGACCACCAGCCGCGCGCTGCACGAGCAAGTGCAGTTCAAGCCGGCCGACAACACCGTGGCCAACCTTGAATGGGGCAGCTACCCTATCCTTAACTTTCGCGATGTGCCGGTGGTCGAGGTGGTGACCATGCCGCGGCCCGGCGAGCCGCCGCTGGGCGCGGGTGAGTCCTCGTCGGTGCCCGGCACTGCCGCCATTGCCAATGC
>CANIDW010000279.1 GCA_947466165.1 Comamonadaceae bacterium
TGGCGATATCACCTTGGCTTTGCAGGGCTCTGACAGTATTGCCTGGGTTCATTTATGGCCCAGTGTGCGTCCATGGCGGATCAGTAAGCCCGAGCCGACCTTGCGTGCTGTGCCTGATGTTCAGGCCGTATCTGACAAACTGCGCCAGGCTTGGACCCAGAACACAGGTTTATCAGCCAATGCACGCACGCTCACTGAAGACGAGCAACTGGACCCCCGCACTCTGCAAATCAAGACCACATGAGCCAAGCCCAACTCGCCCCCAAGCCTGTCCATACAAACCCGGACAGCTTTCCTCGCTGGGTGCTTTACTGCGGGGCCGGCATCATGGCCTTTTCGCTCATCTCTGTGGGCTTGATTCGCATCACCGGCAATGGGCCTGACCAAAGGGCGGCTGCGCCTACGGTTCAACGTTCTTTGGTTTTTCTTGACCAAAAAGACGGCGGTGTACGGGTTGCCGATGGTTTGACTGGTGAGACCTTGACCGTGCTGCATGGCGAGCAAGGTTTTGTACGAGGCTCCCTGCGGGCACTTAGCCGGGAGCGCTTTTCACGGGGTATTGGCGCGTCGCAACCTTTTGACCTCATTGCCCGCGTGGATGGACGGGTGACCCTGATGGACCCGAGCACCGGAAGCAGGGTTGATCTGGAGTCCTTTGGGCCTACAAATACGGCAGAATTTGCCAGGTTCCTGGCCATGCGCCCGCAATAGTTCAAGTTTTTTGTCATATCCCAGCAGACCCGGAGAATTTTTCCATGCAAGCGAATCCCGCCATTGACAGTGCCGCCAAAGCGTCGCAAAAAGCCGTTGAGAGCACCATGCTCAGTCCGCGCTTTTACACCACCGACTTCGCTGCCATGGACCGCCTTGATGTGTCCGCCATGCGCAGCGAGTGGGACCGGATGATGGACGAGTATGAGGGTGATAACAACCACGATCACTTTCAACGTGACGCGCAGTTTGCAGAAGAGGTTGCTGGGCGCTTTTCTCAAGTCAGCCCCGAAATGCGGCAGGAGTTCCTGGAATTTTTAATCTCGTCACTGACGTCCGAGTTTTCGGGTTGTATCTTGTACAACGAGATTTATAAAAATGTTGAAAACCCTGACATCAAACAATTGATGCGCTACATGGCGCGCGACGAATCGCGTCACGCCAGCTTTATCAACCAATCCCTCAAGGACTTCGGCTTGGGCATTGACCTGGGTGATTTAAAGCGCACCAAGGCCTACACCTATTTCAAACCCAAGTACATTTTTTACGCGACTTATTTGTCCGAGAAAATTGGCTACGCCCGTTACATCACCATTTACCGGCAGCTCGAAAAGAACCCGGACAAACGTTTTCACCCTATCTTTCGCTGGTTTGAAAGATGGTGCAATGACGAGTTCCGTCATGGTGAATCTTTCGCCTTGATCATGCGCGCTAATCCTCACCTGCTGCAGGGCGGCAATGTGTATTGGATTCGCTTTTTCCTGCTGGCGGTTTACGCCACCATGTATGTGCGTGACCACTGCCGTCCAATGCTTCACCATGAAATGGGTCTGGAGTCCACCACTTACGACTATGAGGTATTCCGTATCACCAACGAAATTACCAAACAGGTCTTCCCTGTCAGCCTGGACATCGACAGCCCGCTTTTTCGCGAAGGCTTAGCGCATTTATTTCATGTTCAGCAGCAAATGGACAAGGCCAAGGCAAGAGGTGGTCTCATAGGTTTCTTGCAGCGTGCTCGCTGGGCTGTTGCGGGCGGCGTCACTTTTGTTCGCTTGTATTTCCTGCCCATGAAGCACCACGCCTTGCCAGAGCAGGTTCGCATGGCACCCGCTTGGTGACCTTGAAAAAATTTCACCTGTAAGGCATGGATGACTGACGCTTACATTGCGCTCGGATTCGCAATATTCATCTGGTGGTTCAGCACCGGAATTGTGATCTTGCTCAATCGCATGTCACGCACGGCCATCACGATGAGCCTGGTTTTGTCCTCGCTCTTGTGCATAGGTGCCCTGATGGGGCTGTCGCACACGGCGCAGCAAAGCAGCGTGACCGGCGCCTATTGCGCTTTCACTTGTGCGCTGTTGGCATGGGGCTGGAATGAACTGAGCTTTCTGACAGGGTGGATCACCGGCCCGCAAAAGACCGCTTTATCCAAAAACACGGTCGGGTGGACGCGGTTTGTAACTTCTTTCAAAGCAGTGGTTTGGCACGAGTTGGCCATCTTGTTGGTGGGCGCACTCATCGTGTACATCACCTGGGACGCGCCCAACCAAGTTGGCACAGGCACTTATCTGGTCTTATGGACCATGAGAACCAGCGCCAAACTGAACTTGTTTTTCGGCGTACGTAATTTGAGTGAGGAGTTTTTACCTGCTCACTTGGCTTACCTGGAAAGCTTTTTCAAGCGGCGCGCTATGAACGCTTTTTATCCATTCGCATTGCTGGGCGCCAGTGTCTGCTTGTGGTGGCTGGTCGCGTATGCCAACAACCCTTTGGCCAGTCCGGCTCAAGTGGTGGGCGCCGTGCTGGTTGGCACCATGTTGGCGCTGGCTATTGTGGAGCACCTGATGCTGGTGCTTCCGCTGGACACCACCACCTTGTGGCGTTGGGCTATCCGCAAACCCAAGGTCACGGCCCATCCAGAATCACTGTCACCCAACTTGCCGCTGTAAAACCCGGACACGTAGATTCACATGACCCATCTTTACAAATCAATTGACACTGTGGGCGATGGGGGTGGCGCAGCCGGTGGGGGCTATGCGCCTGCCATCAGGCCCGATCCATTGGAAGATCGCGCCCCTACTGCGGTCGTGATCGGCACAGGTTTTGGCGGCCTGGCGGCGGCCATCCGTCTGAGCGTCAAGGGATACCGCGTTCAAATGCTGGAGAAACTGGATGCACCCGGCGGGCGGGCCTATGTGCACAAGCAAGATGGTTTCACCTTTGATGCAGGTCCGACCATCATCACTTTGCCGCATTTGATCGAAGAGCTTTTCACCCTGTGCGGCCGCAACATGAAAGACCATGTTGACCTGCGCCTGATGTCGCCTTTCTACAGAATACGCTTTGACGATGGCACTCACTTTGACTACAGCAACAACGATGAGGCCATGCTCGATCAGATTGAGCGTTTGAATCCTGACGACGTCCAAGGCTTCAAAGATTTGATGAAGGCCTCTGAAAAATGCTTCCAGCTGGGCTTTATCGAGCTGGGCATGGTGCCTTTTGAGACCCTGGGCGATGTCATCAAAGCGATGCCCAATCTGGCGCGCATGCAAGCCTGGCGCTCGATTTACAGCATGGTCGCCAAGTACATCAAGCATCCCAAGCTGCGCATCGTCATGAGTTTTCACCCCCTCCTTATTGGCGGGAATCCTTACTCAGTCACTTGTGTTTACGCGCTGATTCACTCGCTGGAGCGTCGCTGGGGGGTTCACTCGGCCATGGGCGGCACGGGCGCGATTGTGAGCGAGCTGGTCAAACTGCTGGATGAA
>CANIDW010000280.1 GCA_947466165.1 Comamonadaceae bacterium
GTCATTGACATGGTCGATGTAATTGCTGCTGATGGTTTTACCGGCCACCAGACCGGCGCTTTCCAGCGCGGCCAGGCGCAACATGTTTTCGTTGTTACCGGTGCCGTCCTGGTTGCCGTCCATCACAAACCGGTCGCCGGACTTGGGCGCGGTGGTGAACTTGAGTTTGAGGCCCTGGTAGTCGATGCTGGCGTTGACTTGGGTGGCGTCAAAGCTGCGCTCGGCCAGCACGGTGCCGGTGCGGGTGTCGGTGATCTTGTAGCGGTCTGCGGCGGTGAAAGTCACTTCCATGGGCTGGGCGCGCAAGGCCACAGCTTTGTCGGTGGCCGTGCCGCTGAAGCTGGCCGCCACGGCGGTGGTGCCTGCCCCGGTGACAAAAACCAGCACATCGTCGGGCACCGTGCCCTTGATGGTGGCGCTGGTGCGAAAGCCCAGCTGCGACAAGTCATAAGGCGTGCCGCCTGTGCCAAAGCCGATTTCGACCGGCGTGTCTTTACCGCCCACCAGGCTGCGGGTGACTGTCACCTGGCCGGTGTAAGTGCCGGCCGTGAGGTTGAGCGCATTGCCGGGGGAGCCGTTGTTGGGGCCGATGATGATGTCCGCGCCGTTGGTGTTGCTCAGGACGATGTCGCCCTCGCGCGTGAAAACCGCACTGACACCGGTGGTCGTTGTATTGGCGTTGACGCCTTCAACCAGCGCAGAGGCACTGGCATAAGGGCCTAAATTAAGTGTGCCGCCTGCCAAAGTGGACAAGCTCAAAGCGCCCGACAAATTAAGGCTGCTCGCCTTCACCCGGATTTCATTGCTGGCGGTGGCGCCCACGCCGGGGGCGTTGGCGGTGTTGAGCCAGGCGGCAATCTGAGTGGCGCGGTTGGTGGCACTGGCGTCAATACTGAGTCTGCCCAGCGCGATGCCATTGAGCTCCAGCGATCCGGCGGTGATGTTGACAGCCTGCCCTGCGGGCACCCGGGAGCCCGACAAAACAGCAGGCATGCTGACCGGGAAACCCAGGCGCGCCAGGTCTGCGGGCTGACCATTCGGGCCAAAGCCCAGCTCGATCGGGCTGGAGTTGCTGCCGCCGGAAGTGCGTTCAATGCTCAAGCGCCCGGCGTAAATGCCAGCGGCGACGTTGAGCGTGTTGCCCGCAGCGGCGGGGGTGATCAAAATGTCTTTGCCTTCCTGGCCGCTCACATTGGTGAGCACCAGTTCGTTGCCGGTCGAAATACTGGCCTTCACGCCGGTGGCGCTGCTTTGGGCGTTGATGGCGTCTTGCAGCTCGGTTGCATTGGCAAAGCCTGTTGCACCGCCGGGGCCGACGATTTCAATGCTGTTGAGGTACAGCGGCTCGGTCAGTTGCAAACTGCTGATGGACACCCGAACTTCGTTGCTGGCAGAAGCGCGGATACCCACCGCCGCACCATCGTTAATCCATTGGGCCAGGTCGCTGGCTTGCAGGGTTTCACCGGTGATCGGGTAAACAGAACCCAGCGGCACGCCATTGAGACTGACCGCGCCAGCGTCAATGCCGCCCTCTACGCCAGCCGGAACACGCGCACCGGAAAGCAAGTTGGGTGTGATAGTGGCGGTGCCGATCTGGCCCTGCGTGTCAAAAAGTGCCTGCGTTTGAACACTGGCGCGTGCGCCGTAAAAAATGCTCATACCCTTGTAGCCACTCAGGCCGGAGCGGTTGAGGTAGTCGTCGCTGTAAGTGGCGCCGGCGCTGGCGCCCTGAGACGGCGTGAGTATCAACTCTTGCTGTGTCTCGGTCAGGGCTTGGCCAAGCAAGTGCCGGCCGTCACGGGTAATCACTTGCAATTGCTGACCGGCGTCAGCGCCATCCAGGTAGATGGTCACATCTTTCTGGCCGGCAGGAACGCTGGCCACAGCGGCAACCGGACGGCTGGCGTCGAGCACCAGCGAACGTGCGGCGCTGGGATGCGCATTGTTGAGCAGCATGGTCGAAATATCGCCGGGGCCCGCCAGGGGGCTGGGCTCGTAGCTGATGCGTGCGTCCGCACTGCCGGTGTTTTCTGAATTCTTGATGACGCGAAAACGGGCTGCCGCAGCAATGCGCATCGGGTCGTCAATCACCACATGGATGCCGCCTGATGCAGAACTGGCGCTGGCATCGATGGCAAACAGGTCGCCGGCGGGCTGGCCGTAGCCGTCTATACCTTCGCGGTGAATGGTGTTGACCTCACGCACGACGGTGGTGGCAATGAAGTCCAAGGCATTGCGCGTGCTGCCCAGCACTTGCTCACGAAATGACATCAAACCGGCCAACTTGCCGCTGGTGATACCGACCAGGGGCCTGGGTTGGCCATAGGGGTCCAGGATCAAACCGATTTTTTCAGGCGAGGCTGCGTCATAGTTGACGCCGACCTGGGTGACCTTGCTGCCGTCAACAATGACGTCTTGCGTGAGCGAAGCGCCCAGGCTGACCAGCACCTGGCCGTTGTTGTTGAAACTGGTGTTGATGCGGCTGAACTCAGAGAGCTTGCGCAGCAACAGGTCACGCTGGTCCAGCAGTTCTGCCGGCTGCTTTTCAAGCGACGGCATTTTGCTGAGCTGGCGGTTCACCTGGGCCAGTTGTTGGGCCAGGGTATTGATCTCACCCACGCTGGCCTGCACTGCTTCGCGGGTTTCGCTGTCGATCAGGTCCAGCTGCGTGGACAGCAAGCCAAAGCGTGCGGTCAAACCTTCTGCGTCGCGCACAAATGCGCCACGCAACACAGTCGAAGCCGGGTTAGACGAGAGCGTGCGGGCAGATGCAAAAAACTGGTCCAGCGCGCTGACCAGGCCCATGCTCTCGGCACCCATCACATCGATCACGCGGTTGGCGTACTCGACCATGGGCACCTGGCTTTCGAGCTCAGAGTTGCTGTTGCGCAGATTGGATTCGGCAAATGCGTCGTACTGGCGCTGAACGCGGTCAAAAATGACGCCGGTGCCTATGGATGCGCTACCGAGCTGGCGTGGTGCGCCAGACACGAAGGTGACGTCCTGGCGCGAATAACCGTCGGTGGCGACGTTGGCGATGTTGTTACTCACGGTCCCCAGCGCACGCTGGTAGGCCAAGACGGCGTTGCCGCTGATGCCAAGCAAGTCGCTCATGGCTTGCACCTGGTGTTCATGTCATCGATCTTGGGCAATGCGAACGGGCCGCCCGGACGCTTCAAGGGGTTGAGCATGGGGGCTGCTGCATCCAGCGGATAGGCTTTGCCGGGAGGGTTCAAGGCAAAACCTTTGGCAGCGGTGTCACGCGACTTCAGCAACTCATCGGTACTGGGCGGTGGCGACATTTGACGGCTTTGGGTTTTCACCAGCATGTCGGCCACGCCCATCATGTTGCGCTTGGACAGCTGCACAGACACCTCTTTGTCAAACATGGCTTCAAAGGTTTCAGCGCCCGACGACTCGACCAAATCGCTCTTGACCGTGGCCTCGCGCATGGACTTGAGCATCATCTGCAGGAACATGCCCTCAAA
>CANIDW010000281.1 GCA_947466165.1 Comamonadaceae bacterium
AGGTGCGCCGTCACGGCCGAGTCCACCCCGCCGCTGAGCCCGACCACGATGCGCTGTTTGTGTCCCGTTTGCATGTTGGGGATTATCGGCGCGGGAAGCGCCGAAGGGGCGGGGATGGATTCCTGCTTTCGCAGGAATGACGGAGGGAAGCAGGAATGACGGAGGGGCAGGAGTCCCCAGCCCGGTTTGCCTTAGCCCTTGCGCGCCGCCAGCACGCGGTCCACCATCACACCGGCCTGGCCGAGGTTGTTCATGGGGTCGCAAAAGCCGGCGAGTTGCTCGCGCGTGACGTGCTTGTTGATCTGCGGATGCTCGGCCAGCAGGTCGATCAGCGGGCGCTGCTGCTTGAGCGCATCGCGGCAGATGTCATAGACCAGGTCGTGCGCGTACTCGCGGCCGATGTAGGGGCCCAGGCCCATCATCACGGCTTCGGACATCACCAGGCCGTGCGTCATGTCGATGTTGCGGCGCATCTGCGCGGCGTCCACTTCCAGCCCCGCCAGGATGAACTTGGTCTGCTTGAGCGCACCCGACATCAGGCAAAAAATCTCGGGCATGGCCACCCATTCGATTTCCCACGGGCCGGTCGAGCGCTCGTGGTCGGCCACCATCGCGTCCATCAGCGAGGCGGCCAGTTGGCGCACCACCGAGATGTTGGCGTGAATGTAGAGGCATGAAATCGGGTTCCGCTTTTGCGGCATGGTGCTCGACGAGCCGCGGCCGGGCGCGAAGGGCTCGAACACCTCGGCCACTTCGGTTTGCATGAGCAGCTTGACGTCCATGCCGATCTTGCCCAGCGAGCCGCCGACGATGCCGAGAAACGCGCCGACTTCAGCAAAGTTGTCGCGCACGGTGTGCCAAGAGATCAGCGGCTGACCGAGGCCCAGCTCTTTCATCAGGCCGGCCTGGGTTTCCATGGCGCCGGTTTCCAGCGACGACAAGGTGCCCGAAGCGCCGCCGAATTCGCCCACCAACACGCGCGGCTTGAGTTGCTCCAGCCGCTCGCGGTGGCGCTCGATGCCGGCCAGGATACTGGCCATCTTGTAGCCAAAGGTAATCGGCGTGGCTTGCTGCAAATTGCTGCGGCCGATGATGGGCGTGTCGCGGTGCGCTTTGGCCAGCTTAGCGAGCGAGTCCGAAATGTCTTTCAGGTCGGCTTCAACCAACGCCAGGCCTTCGCGGATTTGCAGCACGGCGGCGGTGTCGGTGATGTCTTGCGTGGTGGCGCCCCAATGGCAGTACTCGCCCAGCTTGTCACGGCAGTGGGCGTTGATCTGGTTGACCACGGCAATGATGGGGTAGCCGATCTGCTCGGTCTTGGCCTTGAGTTGGGCCCAGTCGATCTGGCTGAGTTCACAGTTTTTGACAATCTCTTCGGCCGCTTCTTGCGGGATGATGCCAAGCTCGCCCTGCACCTTGGCCAGCGCGCGTTCGATGTCGAGGTATTTGGCGGTGCGGTTCTCGTCACTCCAGACATGGCGCATAGCTGCGTCGCTGAACATGTCGCCGAAGATCTTGGAGTCAATGATGGATGAAGGCATGGTCTTTTTTAGAAGGTTAAAGATTCAGGGGGGAATTTCAGCACAAGCATTCACAGGGCCGGGTGTTTCACACCACGCCTTGTTCGCGCAGCGCCGCAATGGCTTCAGTGCTGTAACCGTAGCGGCTCAATATGGCTTCGGTGTGCTGGCCCAGCGCGGGCACAGCGTCCATTCGCGGCTCGCCGTGTTGCCATGAGCCCGGCGGTAGCAGCGCGGGTATGGCGCCGGCCGATGTCTGCACTTGCCGCCAGCGTCCGCGCGCCTTGAGCTGCGGATGCGCCCAGACTTCTTGCATGGTGTTGACCTGGGCGTTGGCGATGCCGGCGGTCTCCAGTCGCTCGGCCACTTGCGCGGCCGTCAGGCTGGCAAAGGCCTGCAAGATCAGCTTTGAGAGCTCGTCGCGTGCGGCGCTGCGCTTGGCGTTGCTGGCAAAGCGCGCCTCTGCGGCCAGTTCGGGTTGCAGCAAAACCTTGTCGCAAAAAATCTTCCACTCGCGCTCGTTTTGCAGACCCAGCATGACGGTCTTGCCGTCACCGGCGGCAAACGGGCCGTAGGGGTAAATGGTGGCGTGGCTGGCGCCGGTGCGCGGCGGGGGCGGCGCGCCATCAAAAGCGTAGTACAGCGGGTAACCCATCCACTCGGTCAACGACTCCAGCATTGACACATCGATGCGCTGGCCTTTGCCGGTTTGCTGGCGGTGCATGAGCGCGGCCAGGATGTTGGTGTAGGCGTACATGCCGGCGGCAATGTCGACGATCGAGTTGCCGGCCTTGGCAGGCGTCTCGGGCGTACCGGTGATCGACACAAAACCGGCTTCGCTCTGGATCAACAGGTCGTAGGCTTTTTTGTCGCGGTAGGGGCCGGGGTTTGCCGGGTCATCACCGTAACCCGAAATGTCGCAAACAATGATGCCGGGCTTGACTTTGGACAGCGCTTCAAACGACACACCCAGCCGCGCAGCCGCGCCGGGCGCCAGGTTTTGCACCACCACGTCAGCCTCTTCAAGGATCAGGCGCATCAGGACTTTTTGCGCCTCTTCGTGCTTGACGTCCAGCGTCAGGCTTTCCTTGGATCGGTTGGTCCAGACAAAGTGCGAGGCCAGACCTTTGACACGCTCGTCATAGCCGCGCGCAAAGTCGCCCACGCCGGGACGCTCGATCTTGATGACGCGGGCGCCCATGTCGGCGAGCTGGCGCGTGGCAAAGGGCGCCGCAATCGCGTGCTCCAAAGTAACAACGGTGATGCCCTTGAGGGGTTGCATGGGTGCTTTCTTTGTCCTGTTGCAGGCAGATTCAGGTTTGCGCTTTTCAGGCCAGGGTGGCGACCGCGTCCATGGTCAGCCAGCCTTCGTGGTCTTGCGCCCACAGGCGCACGGTCTTGCCGTCGGCAGACGGCTCGCCGTGAACAGAAAACGGATGAATGTCAAAGGTCGGGCGCACCGCCTTGAACTCAAAGCGCAGCACCGGCACGCCCGGCATCTGGTGGCGCAGCAAGTCCATCAGCAGCGTGGCGATCAGCGGGCCGTGCACGATCAGGCCGGGGTAGCCCTCGACCTCGGTGACGTACTTGCGGTCATAGTGAATGCGGTGGCCGTTGAAGGTCAGCGCCGAATAGCGAAACAGCAGCACGTCATCCGGCACGATGCGCCGCGTCCAAGCGGCTTGCGCCGGCGCGGCCACAGGGGGTGGCGCCACATCGTCGGGCGTGGGGGCGCCGCGGTAGACGATGTTGTGGTGCTCGGTCAGCGCCACGGCCTGCGCGCCCTGACGGCGCACTTCATGGCGCACCTTCACAAACAGCAGGCTGCCGGTGCGGCCGGTTTTTTCTTTGACATCGACGATGGTCGAGGTGCGCGACAGCGCGTCCCCCACCCGCAGCGGCTCGTGAAAGGCAAAGTCGCTGCCGGCCCACATGCGGCGCGGCAAAGGCACCGGCGGCAAAAA
>CANIDW010000282.1 GCA_947466165.1 Comamonadaceae bacterium
TCGCCTTCGGCCCAGGTCACGCCGCAAGCGCGCAGTTGCTCGACCACTTCACGGTTGTGAGCCTGCTCAAAAAAAGTGCGGATGCTTTGGGCCACCACAGGGCCCACGTCATCGACCTCCAGCAGCTGCTCTGCGCTGGCGGCCATGATGCCGTCCAGTTGGCCGAAATGCCGGGCCAGCGCCTTGGCGGTGGCTTCACCCACATGGCGGATGCCCAGACCGAACAGGAAACGCGGCAATGTGGTTTGCTTCGAGTTTTCAATGGCCTCAAGCAGGTTATTGGCTGACTTGTCGGCCATGCGCTCGAGTCCGGCCAGAGAGCTCAATCCCATACGGTACAAGTCCGGCAAGTTGCGAATGATGTTGGCGTCCACCAGCAGCTCAACCAGCTTGTCGCCCAAGCCATCAATCTCGACCGCGCGCCTGTGCGCGTAATGCAAGATGGCCTCTTTGCGCTGCGCGCCGCAAAACAGCCCGCCCGTGCAGCGGTAGTCGGCCTCGCCCTCTTCACGCACAGCCGCCGAGCCACACACAGGACACTGCCGCGGCATGGTGAAAGGTTCGGCATCGCCGAGGCGCTTGTCCATCACCACGCTCACCACTTCGGGAATCACATCGCCGGCGCGGCGTACCACCACGGTATCGCCCAGGCGCACATCCTTGCGACGGGCTTCATCCTCGTTGTGCAGCGTGGCATTGGTCACCGTGACGCCGCCTACAAACACAGGGGCCAGCTTGGCCACCGGGGTGAGTTTGCCGGTGCGGCCGACCTGAACCTCGATAGCCCGCACGGTGGTCAGTTGCTCCTGCGCCGGGTATTTGTGCGCTACAGCCCAGCGCGGCTCACGGCTGACAAAGCCGAGTTGGCGCTGTGCGCTCAGGCTGTTGACTTTGTAGACCACGCCATCAATGTCAAAGGGCAGTGCATCACGCGCTAAGCCAATGCGCTGATGAAAATCCACCAAGCCCGAGGCCGCTTGCACGCAGGCGGTTTGCTCAGCCACAGGCAGGCCCCAGTTTTTCAGGGTCATCAGCAATTCGTGATGCGTATTGAACAAGGGCCCGCCTTCATCCACAGGTGTGATGTCACCTACGCCATAAGCAAAAAAGCTCAAAGGGCGTTGCGCGGCAATGCCGGAGTCCAACTGGCGCACAGCACCGGCGGCTGCATTGCGCGGGTTGACAAAGGTTTTTTCGCCCTTCTCCCCGGCCGCAATGCGTGCGCGCTGGCGATCGTTCAAGGCTTCAAAGTCGCCGCGGGCCATGTAAACCTCGCCGCGTACTTCGAGCACCTTGGGGGCTTGAGCCGGTAGATGCAAAGGAATTTGGCCGATGGTGCGGATGTTGTGCGTGACGTCTTCGCCGGTTTCGCCGTCACCGCGCGTGGCGGCCTGCACCAGCACACCGCCTTCATAGCGCAGGCTCATGGCCAGGCCGTCAAACTTAAGTTCAGCGACATAGTCAACGGCGGGGTCCGCCTCTGTCAAACCCAGTTCTTTGCGAATGCGGGTGTCAAAACTCTGCGCCCCGCTGGCCTCGGTGTCGGTTTCGGTGCGTATGCTGAGCATGGGCACCACGTGCTTGACACTGGCAAAACCGTCCAGAATTCGGCCACCTACCCGCTGCGTGGGCGAATCAAGTGTGAGCAAGTCCGGGTGCGCAAGTTCCAAGGCTTGCAACTGCGCAAGCAAGCGGTCGTATTCAGCGTCCGGGATTTGCGGAGCATCCAGCGTGTAATAAAGATGCGCATGCTGCTGCAGCAGCGCGCGTAACTCTTGAGCGCGCTCGGCAGGAGATGGTGCAGAGAAAAGATCGCCGGCACCGGAGTCGGCTGGCGATGCAGGGTCTGGTGCGCTCACTGCAGGCTCAGGAAAAGAGCCGCCGGCCCAAAGCAGAGCCGGCTGAAAGCTCGCGGGCATCGAGCGTGTCGTAGAGCTTTTCCAGGTCGGTTTTGATCACTTGCATGGAGTCCGCACGGATGCGGTTGCCGTAGTCGTCCATCAGTGCACCGTCCATGGCCGAGGCCAGTGCAAGAGCGGCCTGGCACATGCGGTCAAAGGGTTGCTCAGACCTGGCCACCTGGGGCACGTCCAAAGACATGGTCAGCTCGCGCAAAGCGGTTTGCTCCGGATCTTCGGCCATGGCGGCTTGCGAGTCAAAAGCCAAAATCAAAATAGGGGCCTGGGCTTGCGCACCCGGCAGCACCATGCGCCCGGGAATGGCGCCCGCCACAAAGCCATGACGGGCCGCATTTTGTTGCACATAGCCGGGGCTCCAGGCGATGGTGGCCGCCCGCAATGTGAAGCTGATCTGGGCGTCATGCTCTCCGGCGAACTGGTCCAGCTCCCGGGCCCGCGCGACTTCTTCATGCATCTCCGGAAACTCCGGCTCGCCATTGACATCGTCTGCAAAAGCTTGGGCTTTCATGACGAATTCAGAATATTCAATCTGATTGAGCGCTCCGGTGCGGTTGGCCAGTTGCACACCGGCCTGAAATGCGCTGTAGCGCTGACCGGCCACGGGAATTTCCCATTCGCCGGTATCAATGCTCAAGCCCTCCACCGCAAATGGCTTGCTGCCCACGCGCCGCGTTGAGGGCATGGCGGCCAGCGCAGCCTCGCCCGAGACCTGGGCGTCAACAGCGATCGGCACGATCACGTCAATCAGCGCATCGAGCGCCGCTTTTTTCTCGATGCTGGTGAGCGTGGTCAGGGATTCGAGGCTGCCGTCAAAAGCCGGGTCCTGGCGCTCATCGCTGTCATCAGGCGCATCGGTTTGAGCTGCTTGCTCTGTTGACTCGCTTGAATTCGTAGCCTGGCGCGGACGGTTTTTACGCGAGGTCCAGGCGCCGTGTGCCACCACCACCGCCAGCACCACCGCGCCGGCAATGGCCAGACCCAGTTGCAAATTACTCATGCCACAGGCACCGCTTGTGCAAAGCCGATCGCCTCCCCCATATCAACCGCCACGATACGCGAGACGCCCTGCTCCTGCATGGTCACACCGATCAACTGCTCGGCCATTTCCATGGCGATCTTGTTGTGGCTGATGAAAAGGAACTGTGTTGACCTGCTCATGCTGACCACCAGCTTGGCATAGCGCTCGGTGTTGGCGTCGTCCAGGGGGGCATCGACCTCGTCGAGCAAACAAAAAGGGGCTGGATTGAGCTGGAAAATAGCAAACACCAAGGCAATGGCGGTAAGCGCTTTTTCGCCACCGGAGAGCAAGTGAATGGTCTGGTTTTTCTTGCCCGGAGGTTGCGCCATCACCTGCACGCCGGCGTCCAGGATTTCTTCGCCGGTCATCACCAGGCGCGCATTGCCGCCGCCAAAGAGCTCGGGGAACATCTTGCCGAAGTGGCCGTTGACCACCTCGAAGGTGCTGGAGAGCAACTCCCGTGTTTCGATGTCGATTTTTTTGATGGCGTCTTCCAAAGTGCTCATGGCCTCATTGAGGTCAGCCGACTGAGAGTCCA
>CANIDW010000283.1 GCA_947466165.1 Comamonadaceae bacterium
CCATTGGACCAGCTCAGGGTTGCGCTCGCCAAAAGCCTCGCCGGCAGGCACCTCAAAGGTGACGCGCGCACCCTCGCTCAGCCCCAGCAGCCGCTGCTCAAGCGCCGGTGACAACTGGCCGCCGCCCAGGCTCAGGGTAGCGGGCTTGCCTGCAAAGGTATTGATGATGTCAGCGCCGGGCTGTCCGTTAATGGCGGCAGCCGCCATGCGGTAATGCAAAGTCAAAAAAGACCCCGGGGTCACAAGCGGCAAAGACTCAAGCGGGGCAGACAACATGACAACTTTCACTACGGGAAAAAAGCCATTGTAAGAAGCACTGCCGGATCGCCGCCCCGCCAGGTCTTTGACCGGTGCCGGACAAAGTTCAAGCGTGCCGGTGCCCCCTTTGGCTAAGCTTTAGACATGCTGCTCAAAGACCTGCCCCAAGAAGCCCGGCCGCGTGAAAAGCTGCTCAGCCGTGGCGCGGCGGCGCTGAGCGACGCCGAGTTGCTGGCCTTGCTGCTGCGCAGCGGCATTCAAGGCAAAAACGTCTTGCAACTGGCGCAAGAGTTGGTGGACCGCTTTGGCGGCGTGGCCGGCCTGCTGCACACGCCGGCAGAGGCGCTGAAGTCCGTCAAGGGCCTGGGGCCGGCCAAACGGGCCGAACTGGTGGCGGTGCTGGAACTCGCGCGCCGGGCGCTGGCTCAACAGCTGACGCAAAAACCGTTATTCAACACACCACAAGCTGTGCGCGACTACCTGCAACTGCAATTAGGCGGGCTGCAACATGAAGTTTTTGCGGTGCTGTTTTTAGACAGCCAGCACCGTTTGATCGCCCTGGAGGAGATGTTTCGCGGCACCCTGACGCAAACCAGCGTCTACCCGCGCGAGGTGGTGAAGCAGGCGCTCACATTGAACGCAAGCAGCGTGGTTCTGGCGCACAACCACCCCAGCGGCACGGCCCAACCCTCACGCGCTGACGAGGCCTTGACGCACACCCTCAAAGCCGCCCTGGCGCTGGTGGATGTGCGGGTGCTTGACCATTTTGTGGTGACAGCGTCGCAAGCGGTGTCGATGGCGGAGCTGGGTTTGGTCTAAAGTTCGGGCATGCCAACGCCTGCCAAAAAGACCGTCAACAAACCCGCCAGCAAGTCAGCCAGCAAGCCCGCTATCAAAGACCTGCGCGGTCTCAAAGCCCTCAAGCAAGACATCCAGGCGCAAGCCGAGCTGGCGGCGCAGCAAGAAGCCGAACGCCTGGCCGCAGCCCGCCAGCGCCAGGCCGAAAAAGAGCTTTTCAAGCGTGCCATCGGCCCGGTCAAGGCCCTGCCGGCACGCCATGCGCCAGGGCAAAGGGCCGGCCTGCGAACCGAGCCGCCCGCACCTGTGCCGGTGCAACACCAGCGCGATGAAATGGCCGTCATGCGCGAAGCCATTTCGGACGAGTTTGATGTGAGCACCCTGCTGGATACTGACGACGCGCTGAGCTTTCGCCGCCCCGGCATGGGGCCCGATGTGCTGCGCAAACTGCGGCGTGGCGGCTGGAGCGTGCAGGGTCAGATTGACCTGCACGGCCTGCGCCGTGAAGAGGCCCGCGATAGCTTGTCGCAGTTCATCCGCGACGCCCACAAAACCGGCTGGCGCTGCGTGCGCGTGGTGCACGGCAAAGGCTTGGGCTCACCGGGCAAAGCGCCGGTGCTCAAAGGCCGGGTGCACAGCTGGTTGATCCAGAAAAAAGAAGTGCTGGCCTTTGCCCAGGCCCGCCCGGCCGATGGCGGCGCGGGCGCGCTGATGGTGCTGCTGGCGCAAAGTTAAGGCCGCTGAGTCAGTGCATGAAAGTGGCGTTTGGCAACAGCGCTATCGTGAGAGCGTAGGGGTCAGGGAGCGGAAGTAGCGTATGGGGAGAACGGCGCTGGAATAAGGATCTTGTTCTCCTGGTTCATCAGGTATTGCCTTACGGATGCGGAGTAATTGATCCAGCCCGGGTTCGACTTGAGCTGAGTACGACGGCGATCCCGATCGGCAAGATCATCGTAGGCCCACATGTGCACGATTTGATTGAGCGCGCCGATCTCAGTATAGAAATAGCCGACCATCGTACCGAGAATAGGTCGCTGGATTTCGAGCCCCTCCTCCTGGTACCGCCTGAGATACTCAGCGACGGTGGCCGGATACAGTGTGTAGGTTCGTTGCTCAACAATCATGTGTGCTCCTTGAGTGAAGTTGGTCTACGCGCCGCGCGTCATTTTCATGGTCGTCGCGTAGACGAAGCGGTCCGGGTGATAGATGGAGTGGCCTGCAAGAGCCACTCGGTTGCCATCCACCAGCAATTGCAGCCCGCGGTTCAGCACTGGGCTGCCCAAGGGCAACTCAAGCAAACCCGCTTCCTGGGGTGTGGCAGTCGAGGCCTTGATGGTCGTGTTTGATTGTCGAGCCGAAAGGCCGAGCTTGCGCTCAAGCGTTTCCCAGATGGCCTCGTGCTCGAGGTCGATGTTATCGAGTTGTTTGTCGAGGTCGGCGGCAATATAACGGTAATCAAGGGCTACAGGCCGGTCATTAGAGTAGCGCAGGCGCCGAAGGAAGCCCACAGGCTGACCGGCACGGCTATCTAGTGCAGCCGCCACTGGGATGCTGGCTGCCACGACAGAGCGCTCGAGGATCTCGATGCGAACCGCGCCACCTTGCACACTCCACTCCTGCATGAATGCTTCGAGTTGGTCAAGCGATCCGCGCATAGGATTCGGCACAACGAAGGTGCCGCGCCCGCGTCGCCTCGTCAGCAAACCATCGTTGACCAGCGCCTGCACAGCCTGTCGGACAGTAAGCGGGCTCACGCCAAACTCATGGGCAAGGGCCTGATCTGACAGCCCTGTGATGCGATCGCCGTGCTCTGTCACTCGCTGACGCAATATGGCCGAGATTTGTGCCCAGCGCGGCAATGGCGAGTCGCGGTCGAAAACAGCTTCCGATGATGTAACCATAAATTTTATCTATCGTGTTCGTGCGTGATTTGAATGAATTTAGCTAATTATCGCCAAGGGGGCGAATGAAAACCTTGAGGCTGCTGCGAAGCAATAACGCCTTAACTAATCATTTTGTTTAATCAGTCCAATACCATCCCAAATCTTAATCTCTATAGTTTTACTTTAGGCATCTTAACTTCTGTTTTCGAAAAGATATAGTGAATAATTTCTAATCATTTTAAGTTTTATAAAGAAGGTAAATAAGATTTTTCAAGCTTACATCTGACCTTTCGCCAGTGCCCAGTTTTTACATAAGCGCTCTTGACTCAGTCAAAAAGTGAGCTTAATATCTATATAACTATGTAGAACTTCGAGGATGAGGGTATGGCACAAGAGCAAGGCGTTGCGGTCGTGACGGGAGGCAGCCGAGGCATCGGTGCGGCCACCTGCATCAAGATTGCAACACTAGGCTATGCCGTTGCGGTCAACTACCGCGAGCAGCGGGTGAAGGCGGATGCCGTCGTCAAGGC
>CANIDW010000284.1 GCA_947466165.1 Comamonadaceae bacterium
AGGTGATCCAGGTGATGGGCATGTACTTGCGCAGGCCGCCCATCCAGCGGATGTCCTGGTTATGGTGCACGCCCATGATCACCGAGCCGGCCGCGAGGAACAGCAGCGCCTTGAAAAAGGCGTGGGTCATGAGGTGGAACATCGCCGCCGAATAGGCCGATGCGCCGAGCGCCATGGTCATGTAGCCAAGCTGCGAAAGCGTGGAATAGGCGACCACGCGCTTGATGTCGTTCTGGATGATGCCCAGAAAGCCCATAAAAAGTGCAGTGATGGCGCCGATGACCATGATCAAGCTCAGCGCGGTGTCACTCAACTCGAAGATGGGCGACATGCGCGCCACCATGAAGATACCTGCAGTGACCATGGTGGCCGCGTGGATCAGCGCCGAGATCGGGGTCGGACCTTCCATCGAGTCAGGCAGCCAGACGTGCAGCGGAAACTGCGCCGACTTGCCCATCGCGCCGATGAAAAGGCAAATGCTGATGACGGTCACCAGCATCCAGCTGGTGCCGGGCAGGGTCAGTGCGGCCAGCGCGTCGGTCTTGGCAAAAGCCTCGGTGTAGTTGAGCGTGCCGGCATAAGCGGCAATCAAACCGATGCCCAGGATGAAGCCGAAGTCACCGACACGGTTGACTAAAAAGGCCTTCATGTTGGCAAAGATGGCTGTAGGCTTGTTGAACCAGAAACCAATCAATAGATAGGACACCAGGCCCACGGCTTCCCAGCCGAAGAACAGCTGCAGCATGTTGTTGCTCATGACCAGCATCAACATGGAAAAAGTGAACAAGGAGATGTAGGCAAAAAAGCGGTTGTAGCCCTCGTCTTCTTCCATGTAACCGATGGTGTAGATGTGCACCATCAGCGAGACGAAGGTGACCACGCACATCATCATGGCAGTCAAGCCGTCCACCATAAAGCCAACTTCCATCTTCAGACCGCCGACCACCATCCAGGTGTAGAGCGTCTCGTTGAAACGCGCGCCGTCCAGGGCCACGCTCTTGAGCGTCATGGCCGAGATGATGAAAGCGACCAGCACGCCCAAAATAGTCAGCGTGTGGCTCAGACGGCGGCCGATCCAGTTACCGCCCAGCGAGGTGCCCAGAATGCCGGCCAGCAAGGAACCGACCAGCGGCGCCATGGGCACGGCCAGCAAGGTGGATGCGTTAAGGGTTTGACTCATCTTATGTTCTTGTTTCTACTCAGAAAATCAGTATGTTCAGGCCAGGGCTCAGCCCTTGAGCGTGTTGAGTTCGTCCACATTGATGCTGGACTTGTTGCGGAACAGCAGCACCAAAATAGCCAGACCGATCGCCGACTCAGCGGCGGCCACCGTCAGGATGAAGAAAACAAAGACCTGCCCGGCCATGTCGTTCAGGTAGTAAGAAAAAGCCACGAAATTCATGTTGACGGCCAGCAGCATGAGCTCGATGGCCATCAGCAGCACGATCAGATTTTTGCGGTTGAGAAAAATGCCGATCACCGACATCGCAAACAGCATGGCGCCCAGGGCCAGAAAGTGTCCCAGGGTGATCATGCTTTTTTCTCCTCATCAGGGGCGTCTTGCGGCAGGGGTGCGGCCATCGTCGGATTCACCTTCACGAGTCGCACACGGTCTGCGCGCTTGACGCGAATCTGGTCGGCCGGATCGATGTGCTTGGAGTCTTTACGCTCGCGCAAGGTCAAGGCAATCGCAGCAATGATGGCGACCAACAAAATGACAGCAGCCACCTCCAGCGGGTACAGGTACTGCGAGTACAGCAGCTTGCCCAATTCTTTGGTGTTGGACAACTCGACCACGGCCTGGCCCACCACAGCAGCCGCCTTGGGCGGCTCGGCCAGGCGAAAACCTCCCATGAGCACCGCTGACATTTCCAGCGCGATCAGCGCACCCGCAGCAGCTGCCAGCGGGAAATGCTGCCAAAAACCCTTGCGCACGCCGTCGAGATTGATATCAAGCATCATCACAACAAACAAGAACAGCACCATGACGGCGCCCACGTAGACCAGTACCAGCGTGATCGCCAGAAACTCGGCTTTGAGCAAAATCCACAAAGCCGAGGCCTGGAAAAAAGCCAGCACCAGGTACAAGGCAGCGTGCACCGGATTGCGAGCGGTGATGACTTTGAAGGCGGCGACAAGCAGCACCGCGGCAAAGGCATAAAAAAGACCTGTTTGAGCGTCCATGTTGTGTTGAATTCTTTCGTGCGGTCAGCAAGAGGGTCGGTGGTAGCAGATCGCCGTGTTCAGCGGTACTTGGCGTCAGCCGCCTTGTTGGCTGTGATTTCACTTTCATAGCGGTCACCGACAGCCAGCAGCATCTCTTTGGTGAAATACAGATCGCCGCGTTTTTCGCCGTGGTATTCAAGGATGTGGGTCTCGACAATCGAATCTACCGGGCAGCTTTCTTCACAAAAGCCGCAGAAGATGCACTTGGTCAGGTCGATGTCATAACGCGAAGTACGGCGACTGCCGTCCTCACGCACATCCGACTCGATGGTGATGGCCATGGCCGGGCAAACTGCTTCACACAACTTGCAGGCAATGCAACGCTCTTCACCGTTGTCATAACGACGCAGTGCATGCAGGCCCCTAAAACGTGGACTCATCGGCGTTTTTTCTTCAGGAAACTGAATCGTGATCTTGCGCTTGAACATGTACTTACCCGTCAGAGCCATGCCCTTGAGCAGCTCGGTGAGCATGAAGCTGGAAACAAAATCTTTGACTGAAGCAACTGCACTCATGATGATTTCCTGCACAAGGGAGTCGTAGAAGAGGCATTATTCAAGCAGGGGCCGCGGAACCGGCTTTGCCGGGCCGCAGGCGCAGCGGCCCCCTCGGGGGGCAGCGAATTACACAAAGTGAAAAGCGTGGGGGCCATGATTACCAGATGTTGTAAGAAGTCTGCATCCAGGCGCCGACCACCACCAGCCAGACCAGCGTGACGGGGATGAAAATTTTCCAGCCCAAACGCATGATCTGGTCATAGCGAAAACGCGGAAAGGTAGCGCGCACCCACAGGAACATAGTGACCACGACAAAGGACTTGAGACCCAGCCAGATCCAGCCCGGCACCCAATTGAAAAACGCCGCGTCAATGGGTGGCAACCAGCCGCCCAGGAACAAGATGACGCACAGCACCGACACCAGAATCATATTGGCGTATTCGGCCAGGAAGAACATGGCAAACGCCATGCCCGAGTACTCGACCATGTGGCCGGCCACAATTTCAGACTCGCCCTCGACCACGTCAAAAGGATGGCGGTTGGTTTCGGCCAGGCCGGCGATGAAGTAAACAATAAAGATTGGAAACAAGGGCAGCCAGTTCCAGGACAGGAAGTTCAGGCCGCGGTCAGCGCCCATGCCGCGTGCCTGGCCCATGACGATGTCGGTCATGTTCATGCTGGCCGAGACCATGAGCACCACCACCAGGCAAAAGCCCATGGCGATCTCGTAGCTGA
>CANIDW010000285.1 GCA_947466165.1 Comamonadaceae bacterium
CCGCCTTGGGCACGGGCTATCCGATCATCGGCGTCGGTGGTGTGATGAGTGGCGCCGATGCTGTGTCCAAGATCAAGGCCGGTGCCGACGTGGTGCAGATTTACACCGGGCTGATTTACAAAGGCCCGGCCCTGGTCACAGAAGCCGCCAGAGCCATTCAACAAGCCTGCTGAACGCCGCCTTGGCCTGAGCTCAATCAGGCACAAACTTCAGCTTGAACTTGGCTTCATCCTCGGGCAGCTCGAGCGTGACCAGCTGGCCCATTTTGTTGTCAGCCAGCCGGCAGGCGGCGAACAGGCTGAATTTGCCCTTGAGGTAATAGCTGTCCATGTCGATCAGCATGTAGGGGTGCGGCACAAAGACTTCGTGCTCGAAGATCAGCCGGTGCAGATTGCGTGGCGACGGGAAAAGCTTGTAGTGCTCTGTGGTGATGCTTTGGGCGGTGGCCATGCGGGTCCAGTCAATAAATCGGGGCGGGCGCCAAGCCCGTTGAGACGCGCTGTAAGCTAGACGCTATTTTCGCTCAAGCGCTCAGCCGCCCCCTGCCCCATGAATGAACGCCTTGCCACCCCGGACAAAGAAGCCATTGCCCTGCTCGAGCCTTTTGCCGGCCTTGCCCTGAACCAGGTGCAGCTGGTGGCCACCGCCAGCCATGCACAGCAGGCCCTGCAAGACTTGGCCGGCGCCAAGGTGCTGGGCTTTGACACCGAGTCCAAACCCACCTTTGCGCGCAACGAAACATCAGACGGCCCGCACATCGTGCAGCTTTCCACGCTGGACCAAGCCTATATTTTTCAGCTCAACGACGCGGGTTGCCGCGCTGCCTTGGCACAGTTGCTGGAGTCACCCACACTCATTAAAGCCGGCTTCGGGCTGGGCGATGACCGCCGCCGCATCATCAGCAAGCTCGGCGTGGATTTGCAGGGTGTGCTGGACCTCAATGCTGTGTTTCATGAGCGGGGTTACCGCAAGGACATGGGGGTGCGGGGCGCGGTGGCGCTGATGTTCAACCGGCGTTTTCTCAAGTCGCGCAAGGCAACCACCTCCAACTGGGCCAATTTGCACCTGAGCCCGGCCCAGCTGAGCTACGCGGCCAATGACGCCTATGCGGCGCTGCGGGTGTACCAGGCGCTCGGGCTGAACGGCTGAGACTCTCAAGCCGCAGGGGCCAGCAAAGCCGCCACATGGGCGCCCAGCGCCAGCGAGCTGGTCAGGCCAGGCGACTCGATGCCAAACAGATTGACCAGTCCGGCCACACCATGATCGGCCGGCCCCTGAATCACAAAGTCGCCCGCGGCTTCGGACGGCCCCTGGGTTTTGGGGCGTATGCCGGCGTAACCGGCAGTCAGCGCGCCGTTCTGCAAACCGGGCCAGTATTTGCGCACCTCGGCATAAAAAGCATCGCCACGCGCCGGGTCTACCACCAGGTCTTCGGGGGAGCTCACCCACTGCACATCGGGCCCGAACTTGGCCTGTCCACCCATGTCCAGCGTGAGATGTACGCCCAGGCCGGCGGCCTCAGGCACGGGGTAAATCAAGCGCTGAAACGGTGAACGGCCGGCCAGCGTGAAGTAATTGCCTTTGGCGTAATAGCTGGGCGGTACATGCCGTGCAGGCAAGCCGGCAAAGCGCTGGGCCAGCGCCTGCGCATACAGCCCGGCGGCGTTCACCACCACGCCAGCGTGCAGCTCGGTGCCGTCTTGCGCCTGCAGCGTGATGCCATCCGGAGTGCACCGGGCCGAGGCCAAAGGCGAATTGAGGGCCACCAGTCCCCCGGCGTTTTCAAGGTCACCTTGCAAAGCCAGCATGAAGGCATGGCTGTCAACAATGCCTGTGCTGGGGGAATGAAGGGCTGCAACGCATTCAAGTTGCGGCTCCAGCGCCTGGGCTTCTTCACGCGAGAGCAGCACCAGGTCATTCACGCCATTGGCCGCGGCTTTGAGACGGATGGCCTGCAACTGGGCCACTTGCTCCTGCTGCGTCGCCACGATCAGCTTGCCGCAGCGGCGGTGCGGTATGCCGCGTTCGGCGGCATAGGCGTACATCAGCGCCCTGCCCGCCACACACAGCGTGGCCTTGAGCGAGCCTTGCGGGTAGTAAATGCCGGAGTGTATGACTTCGCTGTTGCGCGAGCTGGTGCCGGTGCCGATGGCATTGGCCGATTCCAGCACCCAGACCTCACGCCCCTGCAAAGCCAGCGCACGGGCCACGGCCAGGCCCACCGCCCCTGCGCCAATCACCACGGCATCTACTCTGTCCATGTTGCTTGCTGCCTTTTGTCAGTTTGTTACTTGCTGGCCAAACCGGGCTCAGAGCCGCCGCGGGTCAGTTGCCAGCAGCAGCTCGATCAGCGAACGCAAGCTCGCTTTGAGCGGCTCCCAGCCCTCATGCAAGGCCAGCGTATGCTCGTCCATGTAGAGATTGCGGTTGATCTCGATCTGCAGGCTGTGCCGGTGCCGGGCCGGATCGCTGTAACGGCGAACCAGCTCCACGCCTTTGTAGGGATGGTTCAGCGACACATCGTAGCCACGCCCTCTCAGATGTTCACACACCAGCTGCTCCAGCGCCGGGCTGCTGGTGCTGTGGTCGCGGTTGCCCACCACAAAGTCCGCATGTACCAAGCCGGGGAAATCCGTGGCATGGCTGGCGGCGACAGCCGGCATCGAGTGGCAGTTCAAGTGAATACAAAAACCATGCGTTGCATGGGCCTGGTTGATGGCTTGCGCAACAGCAGCGTGGTAAGGCTGCCAGCAATTGGCAATGCGCGCCTGCACTTCGGCCACAGACAGCTGGCGCTCATACAGGGGAACGCCCTCATCGGTCATACGCCAAATGAGGCCCTTGCCCAGCCGTACCTTGGCCAGCAGTTTTGCGTCACTCGCCACCTCGCCCGGCCAGGGGCCGTCGAGCAAATTGACATCGAGCTCGGTGAGGTCGCGGTTGGCATCCAGATAGCTGCGCGGAAAGAAAGCCTCTACCCAGGCTGCGCCCAGGGCCGGCGCAAAGTCATACAACTTGTCAACATGCGTGTCTTCGGCGCGGCGCAAGGCAGGCAAGGGACAGACATGCCGAAAATCGGCCGGATAGTCGGTGCCGCTGTGGGGTGAATCCAGCACCAGCGGGCTGCTTGCGGGCAAGTAACGTACAAAAGAAGACATGGCCTATTGTGGCCTGCCTGAGCATTGCGATTCAAGCTAAAGAGCATGCGGTGTAAGGGCTTTCCATGAGGCGCAGGCCCCTGGCAAACACCATTTCACAGTGTTTCATTTTTATTTGTGTATGAGCAAAACATGAACACCCAGCTTGCACTCTTTTCATGGCGAGCCAGCCTGGCCTGCTTGATGCTTTGCACCAGCGCCGCGCTGGCCCAAGTCGGCGACAAAGTTCGGCTGCCGGCTTTTTCCATTGACCGCACAGAAGTCACCATCGGCCAGTTTGATCGCTATGTGCGCGCCA
>CANIDW010000286.1 GCA_947466165.1 Comamonadaceae bacterium
GCTGACCAGGTGACGCAGGAGATCCGCCGTCTGGCGCGGGCTGAAGAAAACATCAAGGTGGTGACGCTGTGCGGCGGTGTGGCACTGCGCGGGCAAAACGCCAGCCTGGAACACGGCGCGCACATCGTGGTCGGCACGCCCGGGCGCATCATGGACCATCTGGAGCGCGGCCACCTGGACCTGTCCGCACTCAACACTTTGGTGTTGGACGAAGCCGACCGCATGCTCGACATGGGCTTTTTTGACGACATCGCCAAGGTGGTGCGGCAGTGCCCGCCCGAGCGGCAGACGCTGCTTTTTTCAGCCACATACCCGGAAGGCATTGCCAAGCTCAGCCAGCAGTTCATGCGCCAGCCGCAGACGGTCAAGGTCGAGGCGCAACACGAAGCCAGCAAAATCCGCCAGCGCTGGTACCAGGTGCGGGACAGTGAACGCCTGCATACGGTCTCCAAGGTGCTCAACCATTACCGACCGGCCAGCACGCTGGCCTTTTGCAACACCAAGCTGCAGTGCCGCGAGCTGGTGCAGGTCTTGAAGGCGCAGGGTTTCAGCGCGCTGGCGCTCTACGGCGAGTTGGAGCAGCGTGAACGCGACCAGGTGCTGGTGCAGTTTTCCAACCGCAGCTGCTCGGTGCTGGTGGCCACCGACGTGGCGGCACGCGGGCTGGACATTTCGCAACTGGAGATGGTCATCAACGTGGATGTGACGCCCGACAGCGAAGTGCATATTCACCGCATCGGCCGTACCGGCCGCGCCGACGAAGAGGGTTGGGCGATCAGCCTGGCGTCTATGAACGAGATGGGTGCGGTCGGCCGCATCGAGCAATTGCAAAACGCCGAGTCCGAGTGGCACAAGGTCGAAGACCTGACACCGGCCAACCAGGAGCCGCTGGTGCCGCCCATGGTGACGCTGCAAATTGTGGGCGGGCGCAAAGAAAAAATCCGCGCCGGCGATGTGCTGGGCGCACTGACGGGCGAGGCCGGCTTCACGCGCGAGCAGGTTGGCAAGATCAATGTGAACGAGTACTCAACCTACGTGGCGCTGGACCGCCGAATTGCCGACGAGGCGCTGCAAAAACTCAGCGCCGGCAAGGTCAAGGGCAAGAGCGTGCGTGTGCGCTTGCTGGACGACGAATCTTGACACCGGCATGAGAGACACCGACACCACCGCAGTCCCTGCCAAGCCCTTGGCGTTGGTCATAGGCGCCGGTGGCGGCTTGGGTGCTGCGCTGGTGCAAACCTTGTCAACACCCGGAGAGCACGGTATTGACGGCGTGCTCTCGCTGGGTCGCAGCACGCAACCGGCCATCGATTACAGCGACGAAGCCAGCCTTGAAAACGCTGCCGCCTGGGTGGCGGCGCAGTGCGCTGCAGAGGGCGCCGAGCTGCGCCTGTTGATCGTGGCCAGCGGTTTTTTGCACGGCGCTGCGGGCCAGCCCGAGCGCAGTTGGGCGCAGCTGGACGCTGACTACCTGAGCGAGGTGTTTCGCATCAATGCCATCGGCCCGGCGCTGGTGATGAAGCATTTTTTACCGCTCCTGCCCCGGCAGGGTCGCTGTGCAGCCGGCTTTGTGTCGGCCAAGGTCGGCAGCATCGGCGACAACGCGCTGGGCGGCTGGTACGGTTACCGCGCAGCCAAGGCCGCACTCAACCAGCTGGTCAAGACGGCCGCCATCGAGCTCAAGCGTCGTAACCCAGAGGCGCTGTGCGTGGCACTGCACCCGGGCACGGTGGACACTGCGCTGTCCAAGCCTTTTGCCAAAGCCGGACTCAAATTACGTTCGCCTGATGTGGCCGCCAAGGAATTGCTGGCGGTGCTATCGGATCTTGAGCCGCAAAAAACCGGTACTTTGTTGGACTACCAGGGAAATACCTTACCCTGGTAGGGTTCTACGCTTTCAGCCTGAGACGACCCGCGCCTTGATGTTGAGCAAGTGAAATGCACCGTCATCAAATTGACTTGCAGACCTCAAAGAATGAAGTTTTGAAAAGGAAACACCCAATGAATCTGCGCACGATTTCTTTTTTTAAACGCTGGTGCATGGCTGCGCTCTTGTGCGTCGCCGCTCAGGGTGTTGCGGCCCAGCCTTTTAGCTTTGTGGCATTGGGTGACCTTCCTTACGGTCAGGCGGCACAGGGCTACGCGCCCTACAAATCGCTGATCCGTGCCATCAACCAGGAACGCCCCAGTTTTTCTATTCACATCGGTGACTTCAAATCGGGCTCTACGCTGTGCTCGGATGAAGAGTCCAAAGTGCAACTCGGGCATTTCGGCTTGTTTGACAGCGCCCTGGTCTTCACGCCGGGCGACAACGAATGGACCGACTGCCACCGCGCCAACAACGGCGGCCATGATCCGCTGGAGCGCCTGCAGGCTTTGCGAGCCACTTTTTACAAGCCGGGTTTGTCGCTGGGCAAGCAGCCACTGTCTGTGCTCAACCAGTCGGCGACAACACCGGCTTTTGCCAAGTTTGTAGAAAACCAGCGTTGGGTGCATCAGGGCGTGGTGTTTGCCACGCTGCACATTGTGGGCAGCAATAACAACTTTGAAGTGCGCGATCCGCGTGCCGTGGCCGAATTTTTTGAGCGTGAAAAGGCCAACATCGCCTGGATCCGTGAAGCCTTTGCAAGCGCAGCCCAGTCACAGGCCAAAGCCATCGTGCTGGCCATGCAAGCCGATGTGTTTGAAGCCAAGAGCCTGTGGGAAGACTTTCCCGCGCACTCGGGTTACCGCGCCAGCATTGGCGAGACCTTGCTGCCCCTGGTGGAGCAATCCAACATTCCGGTGCTGCTGATCCACGGCGACAGCCATGTTTTTCGCTTTGACCAGCCTTTCACGCTGAACAAAAAGCCGATCCCGCAACTCACCCGGCTGGAAGTGCCCGGTGCCGGTGATGTGCGCGCCGTGCATGTGACCGTGGACACACGCCAGCGCAACCCTTTTGCGGTGCGTTTGCTGGAGCCGGCTGCTGCGCCCTGATTTGCCAGGGTAGGTGGCCGGTTTGTGCGACCATCGCACCCATGGAAAATTTTTGGCCCTCCAGCGGCTTTGACCAGCTCCGGCGAAATGCGCGGGGCTGGCTGATTCCCACCGACGATTACCTGCGGCTGTTTTTGCAGCGACCCGAATTGGCGCTGCTGCCCGAGTCCTGCCCCAACGAGATCAAGCTGCACACGGCGCTGCAAGCCGAGCCTGCCCGCTCTGTCGGCTTGCTGGAGCTGGCGGCCATCAAGGACGCTGACGCCCGCGAGAGCTACACGCTGTTTGTCAACTTCCGCAATGACTTGCTCGCCGCAGGCAGTTTGGAAGCCTGCTACCTGGGGCTGTTCCGGCGTGGCGTGATGGGCGTGCCGCCACTCTTTCTGGATCTGCTGGCGCAGGCCATTGCCCGCAATGTTTTGCATGACAGTCAGGATGCTTACGAAGTACGGGCA
>CANIDW010000287.1 GCA_947466165.1 Comamonadaceae bacterium
CTTCTGAAGTGGTGCGCATTGCCAACTCGCGTGCCGGCGAGGGCTTCATTGCCATCAGCGCCGATGCGCGCAAAAAATTCTGGTTGGACCGCAAGCGGACAGCGGCCATTTCGCGCCACACCAATGCCTTCAAGATCAACGAAGACGTGGTGATTCCGCTGCCCCGCCTGGCCGAGTATTCGGACGGCATCGAGCGCATCAATATCGAACTCAGCCTGGCCAACAAACTCGAGCTGTGCGATGCGCTCGAGGCTTTTTTCACCCAAGGCCAGTTGCCTCTGGGCAAGTCAGACGACGCCAATGAAATTCCTTCGGCTGAGTTGCTCGAAGACCGCGTGTCGCAGGCGCTTAGCGTGGTGCGGGAAGTTCGCAGCTTGTGGCGCGGCTGGCTCGATCAGGTCGAGCCCTTGTTTGCACAACTGCAAGACCACTCCTTGCGCGCCAGCTGGAAAACCCAGCTGCGCATGCCGCTGCAAGCAGTTTTCAATGGCGCAGCGTTCCAACCCATCCTGGATGAGTGCAGCGCCATTCATGCCCGGGTGCTCAAAGGACGCGTCTGGGTAGCGCTGCACATGCATGCGGGTGACGGCAATGTGCACACCAACCTCCCCGTCAACAGCGACAACTACGACATGCTGCAGACTGCGCACCGCGCCGTCGCCCGCATCATGGTGCTGGCGCGCTCGCTAGACGGCGTCATCTCCGGCGAGCACGGCATCGGCATCACCAAGCTCGATTTTTTGACCCAAGCCGAACTGCAGCCCTTCACGGACTACAAGCTGCGTGTAGACCCCGATGGCAGGTTCAACAAAGGCAAGCTGCTGCGCGACGCGGCTTTTCCGGCTGATTTGACCAATGCCTACACGCCCAGCTTCGGGCTGATGGGCCATGAGTCGCTGATCATGCAGCAGTCAGATATCGGTGATATTGCCCACAGCATCAAGGATTGCCTGCGCTGCGGCAAGTGCAAACCGGTGTGCGCCACCCATGTGCCGCGCGCCAACCTGCTGTACAGCCCGCGCAACAAAATTCTGGCGACTTCCCTGCTGATTGAGGCTTTTCTTTATGAAGAGCAAACCCGCCGCGGAATCTCCATCAAGCACTGGGAAGAGTTTGAAGACGTGGCCGACCACTGCACGGTCTGCCACAAGTGCCTGACGCCGTGCCCGGTCAATATCGACTTTGGTGAAGTCTCCATGAACATGCGCAACCTCTTGCGCAAGATGGGCCAGAAGTCTTTCCGGCCCGGCAACGCGGCGGCCATGTTCTTCCTGAACGCGACCAATCCGCAGACTATCAAGTTCATGCGCAGCGCCATGGTCGATGTCGGCTTCAAGGCTCAGCGTCTGGCCAACGATGTATTGCGAACTTTTGCACGCAAGCAGACGGCCAAGCCGCCGGCCAGCGTGGGCAAGGCGCCGGCCAAAGAGCAGGTGATTCACTTCATCAACAAGAAAATGCCAGGCGGCCTGCCCAAAAAATCTGCGCGTGCCTTGCTGGACATTGAAGACAAGGACTACGTCCCGATCATCCGCAACCCCAAGGTCACGACGGCCGAAACCGAGGCGGTTTTTTACTTCCCCGGTTGCGGTTCGGAGCGTTTGTTCTCGCAAGTCGGGCTGGCCACGCAGGCCATGCTCTGGCACGCGGGCGTGCAGACCGTCTTGCCGCCTGGCTATTTGTGCTGCGGCTATCCGCAGCGCGGCAGCGGCCAGTTTGACAAGGCCGACAAGATCATCACAGACAACCGCGTGCTGTTTCACCGCGTAGCCAACACGCTCAATTACCTGGACATCAAGACCGTGGTGGTCAGTTGCGGTACCTGCTATGACCAGTTGCAGGGCTACGAGTTCGACAAGATCTTCCCTGGCTGCCGCATCATTGACATCCACGAGTACCTGCTCGAGAAAAATATCACGCTACGCACCGATGCGCCTGGCCAAGGCTATCTGTACCACGACCCTTGCCACAGCCCCATGAAGCTGCAGGAACCCATGAAAACCGTGAAAGCGCTGCTGGGTGACAACGTGCTCAAAAACGATCGCTGCTGCGGCGAGTCCGGCACCCTGGGCGTGACGCGGCCCGACATCTCCACGCAGATCCGTTATCGCAAAGAAGAAGAGCTGCAAAAAGGCGAAGCGGCCTTGCGTGCCAGTGGCGCCGTGGCGGCCCAGGGCAATGTGAAGATTCTCACCAGCTGCCCGAGTTGCTTGCAGGGGCTGTCGCGCTTCGGTGATGACCTCAACAACGGCCTGCTGGAAGCCGACTACATCGTCGTCGAGATGGCCAACCAGATTCTGGGCAAGGACTGGATGCCTGCCTATGTCGAGGCGGCGAATCACGGCGGCATCGAACGCGTGCTGGTTTAACCCACAGAAAGAATCGCCATGGCAGGACTTCAAGCAGGTGCTCCGACACCCTCGGCCATCACGGTGCACAGCCAGTCGCGGCGCTTGCAGGTGGGCTTTTCCGATGGCTCTGACTTTCACATTCCCTTTGAGTTGATGCGCGTGTACTCGCCCTCGGCCGAGGTGCAGGGTCACGGGCCTGGCCAGGAAGTGCTGCAAACCGGCAAGCGCGAGGTCACGCTGCTCGAACTCGAGCCGGTCGGCAACTACGCCGTCAAGCCGGTGTTTTCAGACGGGCACGACAGCGGCCTGTTTTCCTGGGACTACCTGTATTTTCTGGGTTCAGAGCAAGACCGTTTGTGGGCTGATTACCTGGCCCGTTTGCAGGATGCCGGTGTTGAGCGCGACGCGCCCATGAACGCGGCCGGCGGCTCAGCCTGTGCCAGTCATTGAAGCCTTGGTGATGAAAATCATTTTTTCGGCCACACCACTTCAAGCGGGGCATTGAGGACATGAGCCAGACCCATTTCGGATTTGAATCTGTCGAAGAGCAGGAAAAAGCCCGCCGTGTGCGTGGCGTTTTTGACTCTGTGGCGTCCAAGTACGACGTCATGAACGACCTGATGTCCGCCGGACTGCACCGCGTCTGGAAGGCCTACACAGTCAAAGTGGCCAATGTGCGCGAGGGCCAGTCGGTGCTCGACATCGCCGGTGGAACGGGCGATTTGGCGCTGGCTTTTGCCCCGCAGGTTGGCGCCAGCGGGCGGGTGGTGCACACCGACATCAACGCAGCCATGCTCAGCGAGGGGCGTAACCGTTTGCTCGATGCCGGAGTGGCTTTGCCCACCTTGGTCTGCGATGCCGAAAAATTACCCTTTCCCGATGCCAGTTTTGACCTGGTGACCGTTGCTTTCGGTCTGCGCAACATGACCCACAAGGAGGTGGCGCTGCAGGAAATGCACCGCGTCCTCAAGCCCATGGGTAAATTGCTGGTGTTGGAGTTTTCCAAAGTTGCCAAGCCGCTGGAGAAGGCTTATGACTGGTATTCGTTCAA
>CANIDW010000288.1 GCA_947466165.1 Comamonadaceae bacterium
ATGCCGGTGATGGTGACGCTGGCACCGCCCAGCGTGATGCGCTTGGAAAAAGCTTTGGCCACCGTGTCAGTGGTCATGATGGCCTCAGCGGCGCGGGCCCAGTTGTCGGGCCGGGCGTCGGCCAGGGCCGCGGGCAGTCCGGCGGCGATGCGATCATGCGGCAGGGGCTCCATGATGACGCCGGTGGAAAAAGGCAATATCTGCTCTGGCGACACATTGAGTTGCTGTGCCAGCGCTATGCAGCTGGCGCGCGCGCGCATCAAACCATCTGCACCCGTGCCGGCATTGGCGTTGCCGGTGTTGATGAGCATGGCGCGTATGCCCTGCGTGAGGCCGTCATGCAAACCCAGGTGTTCGCGGCAGATCTGGACCGGGGCCGCACAAAAACGGTTTTGCGTGAAGACCCCGCCCACCACGCTTCCTTCGTCGAGCAACAGCACCGACAAATCCTTGCGGCCGGCCTTGCGAATTCCCGCCTCGGCGATACCCCAGCGCACTCCCGGCACAGGAAAAAGTTCAGCTGCAGGCGTCGCAAGCAGGTTCACGGGCATGGGGATCTCCATCCATCAAGGTTATCGCTGGCACTCGAGCTTGACATCCAAGCATGCATATCTGCGCAAAAGATCAGGCAGTCTCAGCTCAACTTACCGTGGCACATTTTGAATTTTTTGCCGGAACCGCAAGGGCAGGGATCATTGCGACCAACGCGTGCAAAGAGGTCGGTTGGCAGCGCTTGGCCTTGTGCATCAAGGCCGGAAATGACTTGCACCTCGCCAGTCTCTGTCGGCGCGATGTAAGTGACGTTTGCAATTTTTTCAGCACGCGCCTCCATCTCTTCGGCCGCCTGTTCCAGCTGCTCGCTGGACTGCACCTTGATCGTCATCAAGGTCTTGGTGACTTCGTTTTTGACGCTGTCGAGCAACTGCCCGAACAACTCAAAGGCTTCGCGCTTGTATTCCTGCTTGGGTTGCTTCTGGGCATAACCACGTAAATGAATGCCCTGACGCAGGTAGTCTAGCGAGCTTAAATGGTCACGCCAGTGCGTGTCTATGCTTTGCAGCAGCACCATGCGCTCGAACTGTACGAAGCTCTCTTCACCCACACTCTCAACCTTGGCGCTGAAAGCCGCATTGGCCGCTGTCAATACTTTTTCCAGTACATCATCGTCGGTGATCGCTGTAGCTGCCGCCACTTCTTCGCGCAGCGCCACCGCCAGCTGCCACTCATCTCGCAAAACGGTCTCCAAAGCAGCAATGTCCCACTGCTCTTCAACGCTTTCCATTGGCACATACTGACGTGTCAGATCGGCAAAACAACCTTCGCGCAGCGAAGCGATCTGCCCTTGCAGGCTTTTTGCGTCCATGATGTCATTGCGCTGCTGGTAAATCACCTTACGCTGGTCGTTGGAGACGTCGTCGTACTCCAGCAATTGCTTGCGCACATCAAAGTTACGGGCCTCGACCTTGCGCTGTGCCGACTCAATGCTGCGAGTGACGATGCCCGCTTCAATGGCCTCACCGTCCGGCATTTTCAGCCGCTCCATGATGGACTTGACGCGGTCACCCGCAAAGATTCGCATCAGAGGATCATCCAGACTCAGGTAAAACCGCGATGAGCCGGGGTCACCCTGACGGCCGGAGCGTCCGCGCAACTGGTTGTCAATGCGGCGCGATTCATGGCGCTCAGTCGCGATGATGCGCAAGCCACCCAACGATTTGACTTTTTCGTGGTCGGCCTGCCATTGGGCGCGCAGCCGGCTGATTTCTGTTTCTTTAGCGCCGGCGTCCAGCGCCTCATTGGCTTCCACAGCCTCGATCAGTTTCTCGACATTGCCGCCCAGCACGATGTCGGTACCGCGACCGGCCATGTTGGTGGCAATGGTGATCATGCCGGAGCGTCCGGCCTGTGCCACGATGTCTGCCTCACGCGCGTGCTGCTTGGCGTTAAGCACCTGGTGCGGCAGTTTTTCTTTTTCCAGCAGCTGGTCGATGATCTCGGAGTTTTCAATTGAGGTGGTGCCCACCAGCACGGGCTGGCCGCGCTCGTAACAGTCACGAATGTCTTTGATCGCCGCCTCGTATTTTTCACGGGTTGTCTTGTAGACACGGTCCAGCTGGTCTTCGCGCTGGCTGCGGCGGTTCGGCGGGATCACTGTGGTCTCGAGTCCATAGATTTCCTGGAATTCATAGGCCTCTGTGTCGGCCGTACCGGTCATGCCGGCCAGTTTGCCGTACAGACGGAAGTAGTTCTGAAAGGTAATCGAGGCCATGGTCTGGTTCTCGGCCTGGATGGCCACACCCTCTTTGGCTTCGACCGCCTGATGCAGGCCTTCGCTCCAGCGGCGCCCGGACATCAGTCGTCCGGTGAACTCATCAACGATAACGACCTCGCCTTCTTGCACCACGTAGTGCTGGTCGCGGTGGTAAATGTGGTTTGCGCGCAGTGCTGCATAAAGGTGATGAACCAGCGTGATGTTGGCCGGGTCATACAGCGTGGCGCCTTCAGGAATCAAACCCATGCCAAACAAAATGCGCTCGGCGTTTTCATGTCCCTGCTCTGTCAGGAACACCTGGTGTGTTTTCTCGTCGATGGTGAAGTCGCCCGGCGTGATGATGCCTTCGCCGGTGCGTGGATCGGCTTCACCCTCTTGACGCGTCATCTGCGGCACGACCTGGTTCATCGCCAGGTACATGGCCGTGTGGTCTTCGGCCTGACCGCTGATGATCAGCGGCGTACGCGCCTCGTCGATCAGGATGGAGTCGACCTCGTCAACGATGGCGAAGTTCAACCCACGCTGCACGCGGTCGGTCACTTCGTAGACCATGTTGTCGCGCAGGTAATCAAAACCGTATTCGTTGTTGGTTCCGTAGGTAATGTCAGAGCGATAGGCGGCTTGCTTTTCTTCTCGGCTCATCTGCGGCAGATTAATGCCGACACTCAGACCCAGAAAGTTGTAGAGCTTGCCCATCCAGCGCGCATCTCGGCTGGCCAGGTAATCGTTGACCGTGACCACGTGCACGCCCTTGCCCGACAGCGCATTGAGATACACCGGCAAGGTGGCCGTGAGTGTTTTGCCCTCACCAGTGCCCATCTCTGAAATTTTGCCGTTGTGCAAAGCCATGCCGCCCAGCAGCTGGACGTCAAAATGACGCATTTTCATCACGCGCTTGCTGCCTTCTCGCACCACCGCAAAGGCCTCAGCCAGCAAATCGTCCAGACTCTCACCGGCGCTCACTCTGTCCTTGAAAGTTTGGGTTTTTTCGCGCAGTTGCTCGTCGCTGAGTTGCTCAAACTGCCCCTCCAGGGCATTGATGCGCTCAATCGTTTTGCGGTAAGTTTTCAGCAGCCGGTCGTTGCGACTGCCGAACAGCATGGTGAGTGGATTAAAAGCCATAGATA
>CANIDW010000289.1 GCA_947466165.1 Comamonadaceae bacterium
TGCGGGCGGCGGTGGCCATGGCGACATCCATCAGCGTCATGAGTGCGCCGCCATGCGTCACACCAAAGGAGTTTTGATGCTCAGGACGCGGGCTGTAGGTGATCGCAGATTCACCGTTTTCAAAATGCGTCAGCTCAAAGCCGAGCAAGCTAACAAAAGGAATTTCAATGCCAAAGCTCATACAAAACCTCAACCGCCGGTGACCACAGACACGCCGCCATCGACTGCCAGCCACTGGCCGGTGATGTGTTTTCCGGCGTCAGAGGCGAAGAGCACACACAAGCCCTTGAGGTCTTCGTCATCGCCCAGACGACCCAGCGGTGAATGACTGGCCAGCGTCTCTTCGCCCATGGTCTTGAGTGTGCCGGCCGTCATGCGGCTCGGAAAGAATCCCGGGCAGATGGCGTTGACCGTGATCTTGTACTTGCCCCATTCGCAGGCCAGTGCGCGGGTGAAATTGATCACAGCGCCCTTGGAGGTGTTGTAAGCCAGGGTGTTCATGCCGGCCGGGTTACCACCCAGCCCGGCAATCGACGCCAGGTTGATGATGCGGCCCGATTTCCGCGGGATCATGCTGTGCTTGGCGATCTGCTGGCTGAGGATGAAGTAACCCCGCACGTTGAGGTTCATGACCTTGTCCCAGGCTTCCACCGGATGGTCTTCTGCGGGCGCGCCCCAGGCGGCACCGGCGTTGTTCAGCAAAATATCTACATGGCCCAGCCGGCGCAGGGTCTCGTCGGCCAGCGCGCGTATGTCGCCCTCTTGAGAGCAGTCGGCGGCGATCCAGTCGCAGTCAATGCCGCCTGCGCGCAAAGTTTCAGCAGATTCTTTCAGGTCTTCGGCCTTGCGCGAGGACAACATGACGCGCGCACCGGCTTCGCCGAGGGCCTGCGCCATCTGCAGACCCAGGCCGCGCGATCCACCGGTTACCAGCGCGGTCTTGCCGCTGAGGTCAAACAACTTCGTCACTGTGCGGGTCATCCAAGTCTCCTCAAAATAAAGTTCGACGGGCTCAGCCGGCCTTCATGCGCGCACGCACAAAGACCAGGGCAAAACCCAGCAAGGCCACCGCAAATCCGGCTGCCACCATGCTCCAGCCCAGTTCATCATCGCTGCGCTGCACAGACAATCCCAGCACCAAGGTGAGCAAGCCACCATAAACCAGCACCCAAATGAGTGTGTGAAGTCGTTTGGAGTTCAGAAGTAATGCCATTTAAAAGAGTCCTCGGGTGATCCGGTGCCCGTCCACACTGGCGTGAAGAAAGCAGGCGCAGGAGTCCGATCTTAGGCATTTCCAAATGGCAGGCAACCGAAAAGCCGCTCAAAGCACTTCGAAAACTCCTGCAGCCCCCATACCGCCCCCTATGCACATGGTCACGCACACGCGCTTGGCGCCGCGGCGTTTACCTTCAATGAGGGCATGGCCTGTCAAGCGCTGGCCGGTCACGCCGTAGGGGTGGCCGACTGCGATGGCGCCGCCGTTGACGTTGAGCTTGTCCATCGGGATGCCCAGCTTGTCCGCGCAGTACAGCACTTGCACGGCAAAGGCCTCGTTGAGCTCCCACAGGTCGATGTCGCTGACCTTGAGGCCCAGCTTGGCCAGCACCTTGGGAATGGCGAAGACCGGGCCTATGCCCATTTCGTCGGGCTCGCATCCGGCCACGGCAAAGCCTAAAAAGCGGCCCAGGGGTTTCAGGCCTTTGCGCTGGGCCACGGCTTCATGCATTACCACCACCGCGCCGCCGCCGTCTGAAAACTGGCTGGCATTGCCCGCGGCAATCACGCCCCCCGGTACAGCGGGCTTGATGCCGCTGATGCCGTCTGCGGTGGTGCCTTCGCGAATGCCTTCGTCTTTGCTCACGGTGACTTTGCGCGTGCTCATGCCCATGACCGGGTCGGCAAAGCCGGCAATGACGGTGATGGGCGCGATCTCGGCGTCAAACAGGCCGGCAGCTTGCGCGGCCGTGGCCTTTTGCTGGCTGCCGGCGCCATAAGCGTCCATGCGCTCGCGCGAGATGCCGTAGCGCTTGGCCACCTGCTCGGCGGTTTGCAGCATGTTCCAGTAAATCTCGGGCTTGTTCTTGGCCAGCCAGCTGTCGGCCAGCATGTGGGTGTTCATTTCCTGCTGCACACAAGAGATGCTTTCAACGCCGCCGGCCACGTAAATGTCGGCTTCGCCGGCGATGACCCGCTGCGCTGCCAGCGCAATGGTTTGCAGGCCCGACGAGCAAAAGCGGTTGACCGTCATGCCCGAGACCGTCACCGGGCAGCCGGCGCGCAGCGCGACTTGGCGGGCGATGTTGGCACCGGTGGCGCCTTCGGGCGTGGCGCAGCCCATGATGACGTCATCAACTTCACCGGGCTCAATGCCGGCGCGGGCCATGGCATGCTCAACGGCATGGCCGCCCAGCGTGGCGCCATGCGTCATGTTGAAAGAGCCCTTCCAGCTTTTGGCCAAAGGGGTGCGGGCGGTGGAAACAATCACAGCTGAGGTCATGGCGTTCTCGAATTCTTTGAAGTCAGGTGGGCCCGTGAGGGTTCAGTTGAAGGTCTTGCCTTCGGCAACCAGGCGCGCCAGCAGCGGGGCCGGCTGCCAGAAGGCCGCGTCATCCAGCGGGTTCAGCGCAAAGCGCTGCATGGCCTGGACCACATTGAACAGACCGACTTCGTTGGCATAGTTCATGGGGCCTCCGCGGTAAGGCGGAAACCCATAGCCAAAAACATAGGCGATGTCGATGTCACCGGCCTTGGCGGCAATGCCTTCTTCAAGTATGTGCGCGGCTTCGTTGACCAGGCTGAAGACCAGGCGCTGCACGATCTCTTCGTCAGAAATTTTGCGCGGCGTGATGTTAAGAGACTGGCGGTGCGCGTCGATCATGGCAACCACCACGGCATTGGGAATGGCGTCGCGTTTGCCGGGCACGTAGTCGTACCAGCCGGCACCGGTTTTTTGGCCGAAGCGGCCTTTTTCACACAGCAAATCGGCGGTCTTGCTGTATTTCATGCCGGGCTGTTCGGTGTAGCGGCGCTTGCGAATCGCCCAGCCTATGTCGTTGCCGGCCAGATCGCCCATGCGAAACGGACCCATGGCCATGCCGAACTTTTCCATGGCCTTGTCCACTTGCGCGGGCGTACAGCCTTCGTCCAGCAAAAAGCCACCCTGGCGGCCGTACTGCTCGATCATGCGGTTGCCGATGAAGCCGTCGCACACGCCGGACACCACCGCCGTCTTGCGGATTTTTTTGGCCACCGCCATGACCGTGGCCATGACGTCCTTGCCGGTTTGGGCGGCGCGCACCACTTCGAGCAACTTCATCACATTGGCGGGGCTGAAAAAGTGCAGACCCACCACGTCTTGCGGGCGCTTTGTGAAAGCGGCAA
>CANIDW010000290.1 GCA_947466165.1 Comamonadaceae bacterium
ATGGCCATCGTGCAGCGCCCTCTGACCGAGCCGGCCCAAAGCCGCTGAGATGAAAGCAAGAAATAAAGATCTGCTGGCCGCTGCGGGTTTGACCATGGCCTGCGCAGGGCTGGTGCTGACCTGGCCCACGATAGACCTGGCCGTCGCCGGCTGGTTCTACCGCCCCGGAGAAGGCTTTTTTGCCAACGCCTGGTGGCCGATTCAAGCCGTGTACAAAGGTGCCCCTTGGTTGCTGCAGTTGGCTTTGGCGGCCAGCGCCCTGGTCTTGCTGTTGGCCTTGATTCAGCCGGGAAAAGTCGCGCGCTACTGGTGGCGCCATGCGCTGGCATGGGTGCTGGTGGTGGCTTTCGGCGTCGGTTTGCTGGTGCATAACGCTTTGAAAGACCAGGTCGGCCGGCCGCGGCCTGTGCACGTGCAGGCCTTCGGCGGGCCCGCCCCTTACATTCCGGCATTGCAGCTGAGCAGTTATTGCGACACCAACTGCTCATTTGTGAGCGGCCACGCGGCAGGCGCCTTCAGCATCATGGCCTGGGGCATGCTGGCTGGCCGCCGCCGCAAGCTTCAATGGCTGTGGGCCGGGCTCGTTTTGGGCACGGTGGTGGGCGCCGTGCGCATGGCGCAAGGCGGTCACTTTTTGAGCGACGTGGTGTTTGCCGCTTTGGCTGTCTGGTGGACACATCACCTGATTGGCCGGCTCTGGATACGCTGCAAAGCTGTGCTTTTGCACTACCGGCGAAAGCAACTGCCCGGCGGCGGGGGCCCTTGGCATAATCCATAGCTTGAGAGTGATCTCTCACGCACTTCGAAACACAACATAGCACTCAACCGAAGACTGCACCATGAAACTTGCGCACCTGCACCGTATCGGCTTTTCCGCTTTGGCAGTTTGCGGGGCCTTGAGCCTGCCCACAGCCAGCTTGGCACAGTCCAAAGAAACCGGCCCCAACGGCAAACCAAGATGGTCGGTGTCATGGGGCTGGAACTGGGATGGCTACAGCAATTCGGATATTCACTTTTCCGGCTCTGACCACAACTTCACACTGAAGAATGTGAGCGCCAAAGACAAGCAGGACGAGCTCTCGGCCTCCACCATGACCAAATGGCTCAACCCCAGCAAGATGACCTTGCCCCAAACCAATGCGCGGGTGGCCTACCAGCTCGATTCAGACACCGCCATTGCACTGAACCTAGACCACATGAAGTATGTCGTCAGCGATGGGCAAACCGTCAATGCCTCCGGCTATTACGGTAGCACCACGTACGCGGCCGGTGCCACGCAGCTGCTGAACCCCAGCTTCATGCACTTTGAGCACACCGACGGCCTGAATGTGGTGACGCTGGAGTACGAAAAACAGTACCCGCTCGCAGGCTATCAGGGTGCACGCGCTTTCTGGCTGGTGGGTGCCGGCGTGGTGGTCCCCAAAAGCAATGTGACGATGAGCATGATCGGCCAAACACGCAATGACAAGTTTCACCTGGCCGGTTATGCGGTGAACGGTGCTGTCGGTCTCGAAAAAGACTTTGCCACCGATTTTTTCATACGCAGCACAGCCAAGTTCGGGCATGTCAACATGAACGATGTTGTCACCAGTGCACGTGGTGACAAAGCCTCCCATCGTTTTCAGTTCAGTGAATTCAGCATCACGGCTGGCTACCGGTTTTAAGCCGGGGCCTGTCCCGCTGTTGCCATAGAACTTCGGGACAGAGCGTTAGTTTCGGCGAAAGGGCGCCGTTTGGGGCTCAGACCTTGGACTTGACCTTCAAGCGCCACGCATGCAGCAGCGGCTCTGTGTACCCGCTGGGTTGCTCTAATCCTTTGAACACCAGGTCGCAGGCCGCCTTGTAAGCCGCGCTGGTGGCAAAGTGTCCGGCCATGGGTTTGTAGAGCGGATCGCCGGCGTTTTGCTTGTCCACCACGGCGGCCATGCGCTCGAAGCTGGCCCGGACCTGCTGCTCGGTCACCACGCCATGCAGCAACCAATTGGCAATGTGCTGGCTGGAGATGCGCAGCGTAGCGCGGTCTTCCATCAGGCCCACGTTGTGGATATCGGGCACTTTGGAGCAACCCACGCCCTGGTCCACCCAACGCACCACGTAACCCAGAATTCCTTGCGCATTGTTGTCGACCTCTTGCTGCTTTTCAGCGGCGCTCCAGTTCGGCGTGGTGGTCACGGGAATCGTCAGCAGGCCATGGAGCAGCGCCGCCCGCTCTTTGTTGGCCTTGATTGTTTCCATCTGCTTTTGCACTGCACTGACCAGCACCTGGTGGTAGTGCAGCGCGTGCAGCGTAGCGCCCGTCGGGCTGGGCACCCAGGCGGTGTTGGCGCCGGCCAGCGGGTGGGCAATTTTTTGCTCCAGCATGGACTTCATGAGATCCGGCATGGCCCACATGCCCTTGCCGATTTGCGCCTTGCCGCGCAGGCCGCAATGCAGGCCGACCAGCACATTGTTGCGTTCGTAAGCCTGAATCCAGGCGCTGGCTTTCATATCGCCCTTGCGGATCATCGGGCCGGCGTGCATGGCGGTGTGCATCTCGTCGCCGGTGCGGTCCAGAAAGCCGGTGTTGATGAAGGCCACGCGGCTTTTGGCGGCAGCAATGCAGGCTTGCAGGTTGACACTGGTGCGGCGCTCTTCATCCATGATGCCGAGCTTGACGGTGCTGTCAGGCAGGCCCAGCATTTTCTCGACGCGGCTGAAAATTTCAGCCGCAAAAGCGACTTCAGCCGGGCCGTGCATCTTGGGCTTGACGATGTAGACCGAGCCCTTGCGCGAGTTGCGGATGGCGTCTTTGGCGCTGCGCTTCAAGTCGTACATGGCAATCAAGGTGGTGACCACGGCGTCCAGAATGCCTTCGGGAATCTCGCGTACTTCGCCTTTTTTGTCGGTGTACAAAATCGCCGGGTTGCTCATCAGGTGGCCGACATTGCGCAGGAACATCAGCGAGCGGCCGTGCAGTTTGACGGCCTTGCCCTTGCCGGCAGGCGGCGTGTAAACACGGTCGGGGTTCAGGCCGCGGGTGAGCATCTGGCCGCCTTTTTCAAAGCGCTCGGTCAGCGTGCCCTGCATGATGCCCAGCCAGTTGCTGTAGGCCAGCACCTTGTCGTCGGCATCGACCACGGCCACTGAATCTTCGAGGTCCAAAATGGTGGACAGCGCCGCTTCAATCACCAGGTCGCTGACACCGGCAGGGTCCGTGGCACCAATGTGCGTGCTGCGGTCGATCTGGATATCCAGGTGCAGGCCGTTGTGCTGCAAGAGCACGGCACTCGGCGCCTTGGCGTCGCCCTGGTAACCGGTGAACTGTTTGGCGTCCAGCAGGCCGCTGCTGCTGCCGTCCTTGAGCTTGACCGACAACTGACCGTCCTTGACGCGGTAGCCCA
>CANIDW010000291.1 GCA_947466165.1 Comamonadaceae bacterium
CTGTGGCGTCACCAAGCCGGCAACGGTGAACGTGCTGGAAGACGAAGAGATTCGCAACGGCATCAAGGAATACAGCAACTGGCCGACGATTCCCCAGCTCTACATCAAAGGTGAATTCATCGGCGGCTCAGACATCATGACGGAGATGTTCCAAAACGGCGAGTTGCAGCAGGTTCTGGGCACGCCAGAAGCCTGAGCGGGCCGGGGCTCTAATTACTGCAGTTTGGCGTCGCCGTAGGGCAAGTCTTCGGGTGGCGCCTCGGTGGGCACGCGAAAGCTTTCGCTGGCCCATGCACCTAAATCAAGGTTTTTGCAGCGTTCACTGCAAAAAGGCCGGTAAACATTGGCTGGCGCATACACGCTGAGGCCGCCACAAGTCGGGCATGCCACGGTTTTAGTTCGGGGGTTTGTGTTGTCCATGGTCTGGGCTTTCAGACAGGCCGCCGGCTTTATCGGACAGCCGCTTGAATCAAGCGCAAAGCGTCAATTCGAATTGCGCATCGTCGGTGTAAGTGTGTAGCCGATCGTCGTTTTCTTTTTGCATCATCCGCACCGACACCAGCAAGCGGTTGGCACTGATTTCAGGAATCACCCCCGTCGCCGAATCCAGTCGCAGGCGCAGCAACTGAAAGCTGCGGCCCTGTGGCAAGGTCTGCTGGTACAGGCCGCCGGAAGCCAACACCTTTTGCGGCTGTCCGGCGTCGCGCAGCAACTTCAGCAACATGCCAATCGATCGGGCCAAAGGCAACAAAGTGCCCATCCAGCGCTGCAGGTCTTCCCGGCGGCGATTGCCCGGCAGGTGCTGCCAGGCGAAATAAGCCGGCAAATCAAACTCGAAAGTGCCGCCCGGAATGCCGGCGCGGCTGCGGATGCTCATCAACCAGTCGTTGTCTGTGAGTGTTTGACCCACCTTACCCGGCAGCGCATTGAGCGCTGAGAAAAAGCCGTCGAGCTGCCCGATCACTTCATCCAGCGCTTCTTCAGAAATGGACGGGTTACCCCGGTAACCATTGAGAACATGCTTTTGTTTTTCCAGGTCTTTGAGGACTTCGGTTTTTAAGTCGGCGCGCCCGCCTACGTCCATGATCTCGAAAATGGTTGTGATTGCATAGTGGTGATCAACGGGTTCATCACGCTCTGCCAGCTCACCGAGGCGAGAGAACAAATGCTCAAGCCGCAAGTAAGTTCGAATGCGTTCGTTAAAGGGATACTCGTAAAGGATCACAGCGCTATCTTTATCGGCGTTACTGGGGCCGGGCAGACCGGCAACCCGCGCATCATAGCCCGAAGCGCAGCGCCGCCTTACGAACCAGTGCAGCCAATTCCACCAAGGAGACGGTCTCGTTGTAGATGCACAGGTCGGCCGCGGCCAGGCGCTGCGCCCGGTCAGCCTGGCCGGCCATCACTTGTTGCACCGCCTCGCGCGTCCAGGCATTTCTTTGCATCACACGGCTGATTTGCCGGGATTCGGTGCAGTCAATCACCAGAACCTGATGCAACCGGGGGCGCCAATGGCCGGATTCCACCAGCAAAGGCACATCAAAGACAACACAGGCGGCACCGGCGCGTTCGGCGCTCAGGGCCTGAGCGGCCGTCTGGCTGGCCACCAGGGGATGGATGATGGCTTCGAGCCGGCGCTTGCTGCCCGGGTCTGAAAAAACCTGCTTTCGCATGGCCTCACGGTCCAGCGCGCCGCTGGCATTGACAAAGCCGGCGCCGAATGCGCTAGCAATGGCTGGCATGGCCGCCCCACCTGCAGCGGTGAGATCACGGGAAATCGCATCGGCATCGATGATGCTTGCGCCCAGTTCGGCCAGCATGGCGGCGACCGTGCTTTTGCCACTGCCGATGCCGCCCGTCAGGCCGATGCGTTGCATGGTGCTGTTCACAGGGCTAATCCCAGGTAAAGCAGGACATCCACAGGGCCCAAGACCATCATAAGCAATGCGCTGGCAGCCAGAAAAGGGCCGAAAGGCAGATAAGCGCCGTCTCGTAACCGGGCCCGGTACTTGAGCACCAGGCCCACCACAGCGCCCGCCACCGAGGCCAGGAGGATCATCGGCAGCAATGCCGTCCAGCCCAACCATGCACCCAGTGCAGCGAACAGTTTGAAGTCTCCGTAACCCATGCCTTCTTTGCCGGTGATCAACTTGAACGCCTGGTAGACCAGCCAAAGTGACATGTAGCCGCCGACCGCACCCCAAAAAGCATGGACCAAACTGACGCCGGGGTTGATTTGCAAGGCGGCAGCGATCAGCCCGGCCCACAGCAGGGGCAAGGTGATTTCATCGGGCAGCAAGGTGCTGTCCCAGTCGATCAGTGCCAGTGTGAGCAGGGCAGCTGAAAAACCGCACCACGCCAATGCGCTGTAGCTGGCGCCCCAGCGCAGCACACAAGCATAAAAAAGCACAGCAGTGAAAAGCTCCACCAGGGGGTAGCGCAAGCCATAGGCCTTGCCGCAGGCCGAACACTTGCCGCGCAAGCGCAAATAACTCAGCACCGGTATGTTTTCATGCCAGGCGATGGTGTGGCTGCAATGTGGGCAGGCGGAGCGCGGCAGCGAGAGGCTCAAAGCTGCAGGTTCTTGCGTCAGCTCGGGCAGGCCGGACTTGCCCGGGGTGAGGGGCGCGCTGCGTTGCCCGGTCAATTCGGCGCACTCACGGGCCCACTGGGCTTGCATCATGCGCGGCAGGCGGTGAACCACCACGTTCAGAAAGCTGCCGACCATGAGGCCCGACAAGCCCCCCAGCCAAGCCAAGTATGCAGGGTTGAGATCAGGCCACATCAGCTGACTTGACCCAATTGAAAGATCGGCAGGTACATGGCCACCACGATACCGCCAATCAGCAGTCCCAGGGTGACAATGATGAAAGGTTCCAGCAAACTGGCCAGCGAGGCCAGTTGCTGGTCGACCTCGTCTTCAAAAAACCCCGCTGCTTTTGCCAGCATGTGGTCCAGCGCACCCGACTCTTCACCGATGCTGCACATTTGCAGCAGCATGGCTGGGAAAACGGCCGTTTCGGCCATGGCCCGGTTCAGGCTGACGCCATCAGAGACTTGTCGCTGAATGCCGGCCGTGGCCACGGCATAGACCGAGTTGCCGGCAGTGCCCGCCACAGCGTCCAGGGCATCCATCAAGGGCACGCCGGCAGCGAACATGGTGGACAGGGTGCGCGTCCAACGGGCGATGCAGGCTTTTTGAAGCAAAGGGCCGAAGACCGGTAGTCTGAGCAAAGCTCGGTCCAGCTTGGCCTGCAGCACAGCGCTTTGTTGCCATGCCCGCCATAAAGTCCACAGCCCCAACCCCAACAGGCCCAAGACCAACCACCACCAGCGGACAAAAAAAGCGCTTGTCTGCATGACCCAGA
>CANIDW010000292.1 GCA_947466165.1 Comamonadaceae bacterium
ACATAGCGCGCAGGCTGCGTGTTCATGGATGTCGCGCCCATCTTGGCAATGTCATAGATCTGCTCAATCAGCTCGGCCGGTACAGGCTGATCGGTAAAGCCGTTGGCCGTACGGGCTTTGAAAAATAGTTGGTCTAGGCAGGCTTCAGAAATTCGCATGGGAGGACTTTTCAAAAAATGGATAAGGGCGAAAGCTTAGTGCATCCGGCGGCCGGCGGGGTTCTGGTTTACTCGGGTTTGATGTCCAGGTCGCGCGTGAGCTTGGTCCAGCGCTCGACGTCACGACGCACCAGCGCCCGGGTCTCGGTGGCGTTCAAGTTCAGCGGCTTGCCGCCGGCTTTGCGGAAAATGTCCACCACATCAGGCGCCTGGGCGATGCGGGCGGTTTCGGCCCGCAAGCGATCCAGCGCCTCGGCCGGCACCTTGGCCGGCGCAAACAGGCCGAACCAGGACTCCAGTTCCAACGCTGCCACGCCGGTTTCGGTGATGGTCGGCACGTCCGGGTGAAAAGCCAGGCGGTTGCTGCCCGAGACCGCCAGCGCCTTGAGCGTGCCGCCGTCGATCTGGCCGCGCGCTGTCGGCGAGAGGTCAAAAAACAAGTCCACGCGCCCGCCCAGCAAGTCCTGGTAGGCCGCCTGGGCGCCGCGGTAAGGCACGTGTACCAACTCGACGCCGGCCAGTTGCCAGAGCGCCGCCGCCAGCACGTGCTGACCCGAACCATTGCCGCCCGATGCGTAGGTCAGCTTGCGCGGGTTGGCCTTGGCATACGCCACCAGTTCTTTAAGGCTGTTGCTGGGCAGGTCTTTGCGCGCCACCAGGGTGTAGCTGTAAGCCACCGCCAGGCCCACAGGCTCGAAATCGCGCAGGCTGTCATAAGGCAGGTTGCGGTACAGCCCGGGGTTGATCGCCATATTGGACACCGAGCCCACCAGGAGCGTGTAGCCGTCCGGCGCGGCCTTGGCCACGGCGTCGGTGCCCACCAATGTGCCCGAGCCGGGACGGTTTTCGACCACCACCGGCTGGCCGACTTGTTTGCCCAGTCGTTCTGCCATCAAGCGGCCTACAAAGTCAAAGCCGCCGCCGGGCGGCTGCGGCACCACCACCTTGATCGCCTTGGTCGGGAAAGCCTGCGCGCTGACGCCCGTGTGAAAACCAGTCAAGGCAAGCAGACTGCAAGCCAGAACCCCACGGTGAAATGTTCTTTTGTTCATGTCAGTGTCTCCAGTTCTAAAAAAGGACGTCGCTCAACGCTCCAAGGCACCACCGGCCAACCAGCGTGCGCCGCGCTCATACAGCGCCTGAACACCCTGGCCTTTGAGCATGGGCATGTCGAGTTTGACGGTGTAACCAATGCGCGTCTGGATATAAGCCAAGTGCCGGTAACCCTCCGGGAAAGCAGCCAGCGCCTGCTGGTCGAGCTGCACGGTGGCGCTGGAATCGACCGGGTCAATGCGGTCTTTTTCGTAAATCGGCTGGCGGTGCAAGAGCTTCCATTGGCCCTCATGGCGCGTGACAAAGTCATAGAAACGGCCTGTGCACACCACGTCGCACAGCACCGGGCCGTTGACGCCTTCGACCATGCCGCGCTGAGAAATCGTCATCTTGGTCTGGCTGATGGCGCGATCTCCAGCCACTTCAACGGCCGAGCCCCCCAGAAAGTGCAGGATGCTCACGCCCTTGTTCCAACCCTCCTGGGTGACCCGGATAAAGTCCTTGAAGGGGCCCTGAAACCAGGTCGCCATCATGACGCCTTCGGGATGCCAGACGGTGGCAAAACGCTCCCAGTCGCCGGCGTCGCGCCAAACCGCCCAGCGCTCAACCATCTGGCGTATTTCAAGTTCGTTTTTCATGTCATCGTTCATACACAAGGGTTCCAGTTGCGCTCAGTCTCAAAAAAATCAGGCCTTGGCGGGCATTGAGGGGCTTTCATAGTCCACCTGATGGCGGGCGATGCGCAAATCAGCCAGCTCAGCCTTGACCCGGTGATGCTCCGGGTGGTTGGCATAGCCGTCGAGCGCAGCTTGCGACTCAAATTCAGAATACAAGACCACATCACAGGCGTAGTCCACGCTGCTCGAATCCACACCGATCTCCAGGTGAAGCAAGCCCGGAATGCAGTGGCGCAGCGAATCAAAACTGCGCCGCAAGCGTTCAATACCCGCTGCCTTTTCGGCAGGGTTATTGCCGCGCAAGTTCCACATGACGATGTGCTTGATCAATCAGCGCTCCAAAATGGGTAAGGGGTCCGGGCGATTCAGTGCGCCGGCGGGAAGCCGGCCTTTTGCGGCCACAAGTTGGTAAAGGCATGCACTGTGGTGCTGGCATACAGACCGGCGCAGAAAAAAGGCTCTTTGGCCAGCCAGGCATGGGCGGCCTCACGCGAGTCAAAGTCAATGGCCAGCAAGCTGCCGATCATGGTCGTGCCGTCGTCAGCCACCAGCGGCCCGGCAAAGGCGATGCGGTCTGCGGCCGCGGCCAGGTAGGTCTTGTGCTCCGGGCGCACACGCTGACGCAAAGCCGCAGCGTCGGGTTTATCGAGTAATACAAATGTGTAGATCATGGTGCTTGTGTGCTTCGCTGCAAATATAGGCTCGGGGGACACTTTCACCAAGGCCACTGCAGCAAATGACTTTTTCGCCGCGCGGAACAAAGCCGCCCGCCGGCCGTCTTCGCGGCTAACATCGGGCATGGGGATTAACCCTTGAAAACCACACAGAAAGAGCAGTGCTTTGGACCGTTGGACTGAAATTGAGCTGTTTGTGCAGGTCGCCGAAATCGGCAGCCTGAGCCGGGCCGCGGAAGCGCTGGACCTGTCGAACGCGGCCGCCAGCCGGCATTTGTCAGCCCTGGAGGAGCGCCTGGGCGCGCGCCTGGTCGAGCGCAACACGCGCCGGCTGTACCTGACCGACACGGGCCGCGAGTTTTTCAGCCGCGCCCGCACCATCCTGGCCGACCTCAAAGACGCCGAGTCGGCGGTGAATGCCACCGCCCTGAACCCGAGCGGCACCCTGCGCATCACGGCCTCGCTCTCCTTTGCCATGCACCATGTCGCCCCGCTTCTGCGCGAATACACCGAGCGCTACCCGAATGTGCAGGTGCATGTCGAAGCGGCCAACCGCTACATGGACATCATTGACAACAACATTGACGTGGCCATACGCACCCGGGAGTTCGAGCCGGACTCCAACATCACCATCCGCCGCGTGGCCGAAACCCGCCGCCTGATGGCCGCCTCCCCGGCCTACCTGGCAGCGCACGGCGTGCCCAAGTCGCTGGACGAGTTGCAAAAGCACAAGCTGCTGATCTACACCTTTGCCAACAACCCGAACGAGCTGCGCTTTACCCGCGAAGGCGAAGTGCGCGTG
>CANIDW010000293.1 GCA_947466165.1 Comamonadaceae bacterium
GCACGTCTTTTTGCGTGATGCGCCAGGCCAAGCGCTCGGCGATGGCGGTCTTGCCAACGCCGGCTTCGCCTACCAGCAGCGGGTTATTTTTGCGTCTGCGGCAAAGGATCTGGATGACGCGCTCGACCTCGTACTCGCGCCCGATCAGCGGGTCGATCTTGCCTTCTTTGGCCAGCTGATTCAGGTTTTGCGTGAACTGCTCCAACGGCGAGGCTTTTTCGGTCTTTTCGGGACTTTCCTCGTTTTCTGCAGCGCTTTCGCCGGCCTTGGTAGGCTCGGGCGGGTCGGTTTTCTTGATGCCGTGAGCGATGAAATTCACCACATCCAGGCGCGTGACGCCCTGCTGATGCAGGTAGTACACAGCGTGCGAGTCTTTTTCGCCAAATATCGCCACCAGCACATTGGCACCGGTGACTTCTTTTTTGCCATTGCCGGTGGACTGCACATGCATGATGGCGCGCTGGATAACGCGCTGAAAACCCAACGTAGGCTGGGTGTCCACGTCATCATTGCCTGCAACCTGCGGGGTGTTGTCCTTGATGAAATTGGCCAGCGACTTTCGCAAGTCATCCACATTGGCAGAGCATGCGCGCAAAACTTCAGCGGCACTGGGGTTGTCGAGCAGGGCCAGCAGCAAATGCTCCACGGTGATGAACTCGTGGCGTTGCTGGCGGGCCTCAACAAAGGCCATGTGCAAGCTGACTTCTAATTCCTGGGCGATCATGGATTTTCCTTTAGGGCTTGCGACTCAAATTTCAAAAGCAATTGTTCTACAGATTGGGGCATTTTTTACAATTCAACTGGCTCGCAGATACATTGCAGCGGATGACCATTTTTACGTGCCGCTTCAGTGACCTGATCGACCTTGGTGGCAGCCACATCCTTGGAGAATACCCCGCACACGCCTTTGCCGTCGAGATGAATCTTCAGCATAATCTGGGTGGCTGTTTCCAGGTCTTTGTTGAAGAATTCCTGGATCACAAGGACGACAAACTCCATCGGCGTGTAGTCGTCATTGAGCAAGACAACCTGGTACATCTGCGGGGGCTTGACCTTTTGGGTGCGGCGCTCCAAGACCACGGAGTTACCGCCCTGACCATCTTCAGGCCGGGCGGGCTGGATGGAAGGTGTTGCAGCAGGGGCCGGGGCTTTGGGAAGTTTCGTTGCCATGAATTCATTCTAGCGAGCACCAGGGCAGATCGACGGAACATGGTCATTGAGGATGAACTTCACAATGAAAAACACTTTGAATGTAGCAAAAAAGAACTAATTTGATGTATTGGCGAAATAAATTGCTGGGAATGTCAACCAATCCGAACAGCTGCCGTTATGGATGGGTCTACTTGCATTTGAGTGGGCTTTTTCCAATAACGTTACTAGGAAATCCAAAATGACCAAAACTCTCGCTATCCTGTTTGCCGGCCTGTTCGCTGCTGCTACCGCTTTCGCACAAGCTCCTGCTGCTCCAGCCGCTGCTGCTCCTGCTGCCAAGAAAGAAGAAGCCAAGCCAGCCGCTAAGAAAGAAGAAGCCAAAAAGCCAGCAGCTAAAAAAGAAGAAGCCAAGCCTGCTGCTAAGAAAGAAGAAGCTAAGAAGTAATTCTTTTCTTCAGTCAAAAATGCCCGCCCTGCGCGGGCATTTTTTTGGCCTGTACTTTGCCGGTGCCGATACGGCCCTTATCATGGAGCCCATGGTCAATTTCAAAGCTATTTTCTTCAGGACCCTATGGCCCTGTGCGCTCAGCTTGAGCCTTTGGGCTTCGGGTCCGGCCCTGGCTCAGGACGAGCCCCAGCTCAAGCTTCAACGCACCATGCTCAGCGCCGGCATGTACCAGATCAATGCCCAGTTGGCTCTGACCCCCGAGCAGCGCCAGACTGGACTGATGTTTCGCAAAGAAATGCCGCAGTCTGAAGGCATGCTTTTCGTTTTTGAACAAGTCGCCCAGCAATGTTTCTGGATGCGAAACACCCTTTTGCCACTGACCGCGGCTTTTCTGGCTGACGACGGCACCATTGTCAATCTGGCTGACATGAAGCCGCAAACCACGGATTCGCATTGCTCAACGCAGCCTGTGCGTTATGTGCTGGAGATGAACCAAGGCTGGTTTGCCAAAAAAGGGCTGAAAGCCGGCTCTCGCTTGAGCGGCCCCCCGTTCGACGGCAAACGCTAAAGTCTGCACACTTTGCTGCGCACTGAACCCCAGCATTAAAAAAGCCGACCACAAGTCGGCTTTTAAACGAGCTGCCCACATAGGGCCAAGCTTGCAGGATCAGGCGAAGTTGGCTTCCGCAAATTTCCAGTTCACCAGGTTGGACAAAAATGTCTCGACGAACTTAGGACGCGCATTGCGGTAGTCAATGTAATAAGCATGTTCCCAGACGTCCACTGTCAGCAGGGCTTTGTCTGCGCCGGTCAAAGGCGTGCCGGCCGGCCCGGTGTTGACTATATCGACCGAACCATCCGGCTTTTTCACCAGCCAGGTCCAGCCTGAGCCGAAGTTGCCGACGGCCGACTTCACAAAAGCCTCTTTGAATGCTGCGTAAGAGCCGAACTTGGCGTTGATCGCCTGGGCCAACGCACCGGCAGGCTCGCCGCCGCCTGCGGGCTTCATGCAGCTCCAGAAGAAAGTGTGGTTCCAGACCTGGGCCGCATTGTTGTAGACGCCGCCGCTGGATTTCTTGACGATCTCCTCAAGGCCCATGGCTTCAAACTCAGTGCCCTTTTGCAGGTTGTTGAGGTTGACCACGTAAGCGTTGTGGTGCTTGCCGTGATGGTATTCGAATGTCTCCTTGCTGTAATGTGGAGCAAGGGCGTCAATTGCGTAAGGCAGGGCTGGGAGGCTGTGTTCCATGGTGTTTTCCTAAAGAGTCAATGAACTGAAAGACAAGAGATTGTAAAAAACTAAATCAAGGGGCGCTGATCAACGGTCAAATTAAGCTCACCGTCGGCCAGGGTAGCGCGCAAAGGCTGGCCAACGCGGGTCTGCTGAACGCTGGTGATGGCATGGCCCTGCGCATCGGCCAGCCAGGCATAACCGCGCTGGAGAACCCATTTCGGGTCCATCGATTCCAGCCGGGCCTGCGCCCGCTCAAGGCGCTGACGGTCTTGACTGAGGGACAAAGCGACAGCCTTGGGCAAGCTGCGGGACAAGGCGTCGATCCGGCCCTTTTGCCCTTGCACAAGCAAACGCGTCGCGTGGGACAGTCGCTGTACTTGAAAGGCCAACTGGGCCTGCTGGCGGGCCAGCAAATGCGAAGGCTGGCAGACACGCGCGGCGGCACGGTCCAGCCGCTGGCTGCTTGAATCGAGCTGGCGGTCAACGCCGCTTTGCAGCCGCAGCCAGACGAGCGCCAGCGCCCTAAGCC
>CANIDW010000294.1 GCA_947466165.1 Comamonadaceae bacterium
AATCAGTGAATTGCGCACGCGCACGCCATTGAATGCCAAAGCCGCGGTCCCCCATTGCTTTGATGAAGGCGGGATCTTCGACAATCTCCTTTAGGGCTTTTTCCAAGTTCGCGGTTATGTCTGCCGGAAGACCGGCCGGCCCGACGACACCGCGCCACGCGCCTGAAAGAAACTCCACGCCCAGAGCCTCTTTAGTCGTTGGCACGTTCGGAAAACCTGTAACACGTGCTGACGACATGACGAGCAGGGACTTGGTTTTTCCAGCGTCGGTCATTGCAGCGGTTTCTGGCAAAGAACAAGGAATAACATCAATCGTGCCTGAAGCCAGATCGAGCATTCCTGCCGCAGCACCCGATGCTGGAATCATCTGCAACTTGTTGACAGCGACCCCTTGTGCTGCCATCAATCCAGCGAAAGCAAGGGGCCATGATCCGCCGCATCCGCCACCGCAAGAAATGTTGAATTTGTTTGGATTGTCCTTAAGCGCTTGCACCAGCTGCTTGGCATCCTTATAGGGGCTATTAACCCCAACTGTCAGGGTTCCGGGATCGAAGTTGTATTGCGCAATCGGGGTTAAATTCTTTAAGGTCAAGGTGGTCTGACCCATCTCCTTGTAGTGTGCGTAGTTGTACAGGATACCAAGGGTATAGCCGTCCGGTCGCGCTGTGGCGAACTTGGTAATTCCGACAATGCCACCTCCTTCGCCCATATTGACTACGTTGAAGGGCTGCTTGAATTTTTGCTCGAGTCTGCTTGAAATCATTCGCGCCGTCGCGTCAGTACCACCGCCCGCACCCGCAGGGACAATGATCGTGACAGGTTTTTCTGGCCAAGCGGCCATTGCCCCGCCACTGAACACCATTAGCGCAGCACCAATCGTGCTCACGGCAAGGGCCTGGATATTGGTTAAGTGCTTCTTCTGCATAGTCATCTCCATAATAAAAATTGGTTCTCTTGGGCATTCAGAAAAAGAATGGCCGGCTATTTCAGGTTGTGTTCGCAGAGGTTTTGTGGATGGGGCGTTTCTCCTTAGGTGTCAGGACGTTGATGGATAAATGGAGCAGCCCGGCAGGGCCCCCAACTGCTCGGCAAACCGTCGCGCGGCGCTCAAGCCAAACGTAGTGGGAGAAAGGGCGCAACGACGGTCGTGTTGCACATCCATGCCGGATCGCCATGCGGCAATCCGCTTGCCGTAGACAACCAGTGTCTCCAGTGACTGCATGACAAAGACAATCGTTGGCAGAATGCGAGCGTATTGGGCTTCGGCTTCCTCAATGGCACCGGCTGCATACAGCTTAGCAATCTGTTGCTGCTCCAGCGCGCAGTCGGGGGCCACAATCATGCCTGTGCAACCAGCGCGCAGGTTGTCCAGCAACTCCATGCCGCCGCGTCCATTGAGCACCGGGAACCCATGCCCGACCTGATGCACTGTGCGCTCAATGATCACAACGGGAGCTTCCCCCTTCATGAAACGAAGGTTGGGACATTGGGCGCGCAAGCGTGCCAAGGCAACTGCGTTCAAGCCGACACCGAGAAACTCTGGCGCATTCTGGATTCCCACCGGTATCGCCGGAGCAAACGTGCTCAGTCCATCGAGCACCTGTGCAAAGAAGGCTTCAAGCTCCGGCTCGGCCATCGTGCCCGCAGGACGAACCGGTGGCTGGAGAATGAGGTAGCTTGCCTGGGCATCGACGGCAACCCGCGCCAGTTCCAATTGCTCTGCCGCCGTGACACCGCTAAGCGTCACAGCCATAGGTGCGGTTCCACCAAGATCCTGCGCGGCCCAGTGAATCACCTTGTGCTTCTCTTCGATAGAAAGTTTGTTGACCTCTGTTGCCAAGCCAAGAATCGCAATCCCGGGAGCGCCTGCTCGTAACGCAAGCTGTGTCTGCAGTCGCATGGATTCCCGATCGAGTTCGCCTGCGGCGTCGAAGTAGGCATATAAAATAGGCCAGATACCATTCATGATGATTCCTTCTAATGGGTTTAAGCGCTCCGTGGGAATCTCGAGGGACGGCGGCACCTCTGGCACCCACAAGGACTGCTAGATCTTGTCCAAAAGTCCATAGAAAGGTTGACATGAGCCCAAAAGCTTCGCCCCCCACCTTCTTTTAAGATGCCCCGGTAATTGTTGGTGTGCATGACTTGGTTTAGTACCTCTACTAATCTTGATTTTCAATTGCAGCTTGGGTAGGAAAAAAATCAAAAAAGCAAAAAAGACGCGTGACTTATAAATAAATTCAATCGTATGACGATAATATGTTCCCCTTCTTAAGGACTTTCCCCAATGACCGACCCTAAATCCCCCCCGCCACCCAAAAAACGCCCCGAAGAACTGCGCAGCCAGCAATGGTTCGGCCGGCAGGACCGGGATGGCTTTGCCTACCGCAGCTGGGTCAAAGGCAAGGGTGTGCCGCATGACCAGTTTGACGGCCGGCCTGTCATCGGCATTTGCAACACTTTCAGCGAACTGACACCCTGCAACTCGCACTTTCGCACCATTGCCGAGCAAGTGAAGATCGGCGTTTACGAAGCCGGCGGCTTTCCGCTGGAGTTTCCGGTGATGTCACTGGGCGAGACCCTGTTGCGCCCGACCGCCATGCTCTACCGCAACCTGGCCAGCATGGATGTGGAAGAAAGCATTCGCGGCAACCCGATCGACGGCGTGGTGCTGCTGATGGGCTGCGACAAAACCACCCCCTCGCTTTTGATGGGTGCTGCCAGTGTGGACCTGCCCACCATCGGTGTGAGCGGCGGCCCCATGCTCAGCGGCAAATGGCGCGGCCAGGAACTCGGCTCAGGCACAGGGGTGTGGAGCATGAGTGAGCAGGTGCGCGCCGGCACCTTGAAACTGCAGGAATTTTTTGAAGCCGAAAGCTGTATGCACCGCAGCCACGGCCATTGCATGACCATGGGCACCGCCAGCACCATGGCCAGCATGGTCGAGGCGCTGGGCGTGGGCCTGCCCGGCAATGCCGCCTACCCGGCTGTCGATGGCCGGCGCAATGTGCTGGCCCGCATGGCCGGCCGCCGCGCGGTGGCCATGGTGCACGAAGACCAGCTGTTATCGAAAATCCTGACCAAAGAAGCGTTTGAAAACGCCATCAAGACGCTGGCGGCCATTGGCGGCTCGACCAACGCGGTGATTCACCTGATCGCCATTGCCGGGCGCCTGGGGCTCAAACTCACGGTGGACGACTTTGACCGCCTGGCCAGCGACCTGCCCTGCCTGGTCAACCTGCAACCCTCAGGCAAGTACCTGATGGAAGATTTTTGCTATGCAGGCGGCCTGCCGGTGGTGATGAAAGAAATTTCCCAGCATCTGCATCTGGACCTCGTCACCGCCAATGGCCAGACGGTGG
>CANIDW010000295.1 GCA_947466165.1 Comamonadaceae bacterium
ACCGTCGCTGGTCCATGGTGCGCTTATGAGCTTTGGTTTTATACCGCTGTTCTTTTCGGGCTTTCTGTTCACTGCCGGACCGAAATGGCTGGGCGTGGCGCCGCCCGGCGCGCGCCAATTGCTGGCGCCGCTCTTGCTGCAAGCTCTCGGCTGGTTGGCCTGGTTGGCCGGTGCGCATCTAGAGACACGTCTGGCGCTGACCGGTCTGGCGCTGACCGGTCTGGCGCTGACCGGTCTGGCGCTGGCCTGTGCCGGCCTGGTCTGGATGAGCGCCTGGTTTGGTCTACTGATTTGGCGTAGCCAGGCCAGGGACCGGCTACATGCTCTGGTTGTAGGCGCGGGCTGCCTGGTGGGCTGCGTCAGCCTGCTGGGCATTTTGCTGGCGCTGGTGCTACAAGCGCCGCAAGTCGCAGGCGCACTGGTGCTCACCGGCTTGTGGGGGTTTGTCGTGGTGGTGTACGTGGCGGTGGCTCACCGGATGATTCCGTTTTTCACCTCCAGTGCGCTGCCCATGGTCAAGGTCTGGCGGCCATTCTGGGCCCTGTGGTTGATGCTGGGCGTGACAGCCTTCGAAGTGGTCGCCGTGTGGGTCGATCAAAGCGGTTTACCGCAGGGCACGGCCGGGCCGGCCTGGATGTGGCTGCGCGGATGGCTGGAAATCGCGGCCGCTGCCATGCTGCTGTGGCTGGCTTGGGTCTGGGGTTTGCTGCAAAGCCTGAAAAATCGTTTGCTGGCCATGCTGCACATCGGCTTTGTATGGCTGGCCCTGGCCTTGCTGCTCAGCGGTGCGTCGCAATGGCTGGGGGCTCACACAGGCGTGCCGGCACTGGGCCTGGCGCCACTGCATGCGCTGAGCATGGGCTGCCTGGCTTCACTCATGCTGGCCATGGTGACGCGGGTATCCTGTGGCCACGGAGGCCGGGCGCTGGTCGCCGACGGCCTGGTCTGGTCGCTGTTCGGGCTTTTGCAGTTGGCCACGCTGTTGCGCATCGCCGCCGACTGCTACCCGCCTGCAAGTGTTCTGCTGCTACCGGCCGCGCTGTTGTGGGCAGGTGTCATGGCGGTCTGGGGCTTGCGTCTGCTCCACTGGTATGGGTGCCTGCGCCCGGACGGACGGCCAGGATGAGCGCCTTGCTAACCCTTTACCCGCGCCAGTCGCACGCAGCTGAAAATCCAGCCGTGCTGGTGGCCGAGCTGATGGCTTCGCGACAAACCACCCGCCCCAAGCGTTTGTTGGCACCCGGGCCCGATGACTGCGAATTGCAGGCGATCTGGGCAGCGGCGGCGACCGCGCCCGACCATGGACAACTTTTACCCTGGCGCTTTGTGCTGGTACCGCTGGCAGCACGTGGCCGGCTTGCGGAGGTTTTTGCGCAAGCACTGCTGGCGCGTGATGACCAGGCTCATGCCCTGCAATTGGCCCAGGCGCGCGAAAAAGCCTACCGCGCACCGCTGCTCATGCTGGCGGTAGTCAATGCGGCCTGCGGCGACCCCGAAGTTGATTTGGCAGAACGCATCTTGTCAGCTGGCTGCGCGGTGCAAAACATGCTGCTGATGGCCACCGCCCAGGGCTATGGTTCGGCGCTGACCAGCGGCAAAGCCCTGAAGTCGCTGGCGCTGCGCCAGCTGTTTGAACTCAGTGCCCAGGAACACGCCTTGTGCTTTGTCTCGATCGGTACAGCCTCATCGCACCCGCGGGCCCGGGCGCGTCCCGGACCCGATCAGTTTTCCAGCGCCCTGCCACCGGTACCTGCAACCAGGATGAACCATGAAGATTACTCACTTTGACGACCTGCTGACCGCTGCACGACTGCAAAATGAGCCGCAACGGCTGCTGCTTGTGTTTGCCGGCGTTGAGCTGCCCGATGACTGCACGCCCGCGCAGCGCGCAGGCTTTGCGGCCGGCCACGGCGGGGCCATGGTGCCGCTGATGTGCGTTGACAAGCTGCCCAACGAGTTGCACGACTTTGCAGCGCTGCTGGAAGAATCCAGCCACATCGAGATGTGCACCGACTGGCGCCTGGTGTTTGCCGCCGCGCTGTCGGGCTCGCCCAGCCGTGCGCCCAGCAGCCAGGAAGCCGAGGTCGTACTGCAACGCATGATCGAGGCCATTCAGCGCGGCGAGCACGGCCAGTTCATTCCCTTTGACCGGCAGGGACTGCCGGTGATGATGCACTGACATGCATGCGCGTGAGGCCTTGGGCCGTGTGCAATTTTTGACGCCGGCTTCGGCTGTGCCCGGGCTGGACACGCCGGACGCTGAACTCGAATCACCCTTCGAGATGCTGCAAGCCTGCCACGAGCGGGTTGACCGCATGCTCATGCTGCTGGCCAAATTGCAGCGTCACCTGGGCCACACCGGTTGCGATGACGCTGCCCGACGGGCGGCCGGCGACCTGTTGCGCTACTTTGACCTGGCCGCGCCGCTGCACCACCAGGACGAAGAGCTGCATGTCTTCCCCACCCTGATGGCCCTGCCCGATCCGGCGCTGCACACGCTGGTTCAAAGCCTGCTGCAAGACCACCGCGCGATGCAAGCCGCCTGGCCTGCGGCGCGCCAGGTTTTGCGCAGGCTCAGCGATGGCCCGTCCCAGCCGGGTCGGCCAGCGCCCTTGCCGGCCGGCGACTGCGCGCAATTAGCCGCTTTTGCTGGGCTGTACCAGGCGCACATGCAAGCCGAAGAAAATCAAGCCTATCCGGCGGCGCAACAAGCCATTTCCCAAGCTTCACTTCTGGTCATGAGCGCCGACATGATGCAGCGCCGCGGCGTGCGCCCTTATCGCTGAACCCCGGCTGGATGGACGCTTGCGGCAAAATGGGGGTATGAATGCGCCCGAACTCTCCACAGCCCCTGTCCAAGACGGCGATCTTGCGCGCCTGATGCAAGCGCTGGGCAGCCAGGCCAAAGCCGCCTCGGCCCTGATGGCCAAAGCGCCGGCTGCGCTCAAAAACCAGGCGCTGACCCAGCTGGCCGCCCTGCTGCGCGAGAACTTTGCCGCACTGCAAACGGCCAACCAGCGTGACCTGAGTCGTTCCGCCGCTGCCGGGCTCAGCGGCCCCATGCTGGACCGCCTGAAACTCAGCGCCGACGCGCTGGAGACCGTGGCCGTGGGCTGCGAGCAGCTGGCCGCCATGCCCGACGTGATCGGCGAGATCATCGGCATGAAGCAGCAGCCCAGCGGCATCCGCGTCGGCCAGATGCGCGTGCCCATCGGCGTGTTCGGCATGATTTACGAGAGCCGGCCCAACGTCACCATTGAAGCCGCATCGCTGGCCATCAAGAGCGGCAACGCCTGCATCTTGCGCGGCGGCTCTGAAGCCATTGAATCGAACAAGGCGCTGGCC